>DASTFB010000005.1 GCA_035709005.1 Candidatus Methylomirabilota bacterium
GTGACCTGACCGAGCGCCTGGAGGCCGAAGCGCCGTTTTAGGTTGGAGGGGGCACGCGGCGCGCCCCCTCCAGACCTCCCCATTCGCGCGAGGCACGACGACCGACCCTCTCCAAACCTGATTTTTAGCCTGGAGGGAGCCCCAGGTGGCCCCCTCCAGACTTCCCCATTCGCGTGGGGTGCGACGACCGTGCCCTCCTCCAAACCTGATTTTTTAGCCTGGAGGGGGCCCCAGGTGGCCCCCTCCAGACCTTCCCGTTCACGCGGGGTGCGACCGCCGTGCCATCTCCACCGTTCCGGGTCGCGCCGGCCCGAAATTCTGCGCGCTGCCTGCCGAGTGCTACCATGATGCCGCCAGCGAAAGGAGTCCAGGTGCCGTCTCTGACCGAGCCCGCCGTCCGCCTGATCCCCCTGGGCGGCCTCGGCGAGATCGGGCTCAACATGATGCTCGTCGAGTTCGGCGACGATCTCATCGCCGTCGATTGCGGTCTCATGTTTCCCGACGCCGAGCAGATGCCGGGGATCGACTACATCATCCCGGACTTCTCCTACGCCCTGGCCAAGCGCCAAGGTTTCCGCGCCGTCGTGCTGACCCACGGCCACGAGGACCACGTGGGCGCGCTGCCCTACCTGCTGCGCCAGGCGCGCCTGCCCGTGTACGGCACCCGGCTCACGCTGGCTCTGGTCGCCGACAAGCTGCGCGAGCACGATCTGCCGGCGGCGGATCTGCGCCTGGCGCGGCCGCGGGACCGGATCGAGATCGGCCCCTTCACGGTGGAGCCGATTCGGGTTACCCACTCCATCGTCGACGGCATCGGCCTGGCGATCGGAACTCCGGTCGGCACGATCGTTCACACCGGCGACTTCAAGCTCGACGCCACGCCACTGGACGGGGAACCGCCCGACTATGGGCGATTCACCGAGCTCGGCGAGCAGGGCGTGCTGGTCCTCTGCTCCGACTCCACGAACGTGGACCGCCCGGGCCACACGCCCTCCGAGGCGGAGGTCGGGGTGGCGCTCCGGGGGCGGTTTCAGCGCGCGAGCGGACGGGTGATCGTGGCGACCTTCGCGTCGCACATCCATCGCATCCAGCAGGTGCTCAGCCTGGCGGCCGAACACGACCGGCACGTCGCGTTACTGGGCATGAGCATGCAAAAGAACGTGGCCATCGCCGCGGAGCACGGCTACCTGACCGTCCCCCCGGGCGTGCTGCTGCCTCTGGAGGAGCTGGCCGCGCTGCCACCGCGGCGCCAGGTGATCCTCTCCACCGGCAGCCAGGGAGAACCCCACTCGGCGCTGGCCCTCATGGCCGCGGGCGAGCACAAGGCGATCCAGATCGAGCGGGGCGACCTCGTGATCATCTCGGCGCGGGTCATCCCGGGCCACGAGCGGACCATTGGACGGGTGGTCAACGGGCTGCTCCGGCTCGGGGCGGAGGTCCTCAGCGAGGACAACGCCTTCGTGCACGTCTCCGGTCACGCCAGCCAGGAGGACCTCAGGCAGATGCTCGCCCTGACTCGCCCCCGCTACTTCGTGCCGGTGCACGGCGAGTACCGTCACCTCCTGGGGCACGCGCGGTTGGCCGAGACCGCGGGGCTGCCGAGCGAGCGGGTCTTCCTGCTCGAGGACGGCATGGGTCTGGAGGTGACCAAGACCGCGGCTCGTGTGGTCGGTCGCTACCCCGTCGGGCGCGTGCTGGTGGACGGCAAGGGCGTCGGCGACATCGGGGCGGTCGTGCTGCGCGACCGCCAGCTCCTCGCTCAGGACGGGCTCGTCACCGTCGGGCTCGTCGTCGGCCGCGACGGCGCCGTCAAGGCCGGACCCGAGATCGTGTCGCGGGGCTTCGTGTACGTGAAGGAGAACGAGCCGCTGCTGGACGAGCTGCGGGATGCCGTCCGCGCGGCGCTGGACGGGCGCGAGCCCGCCGCCTTCGACCGCGAGGCCATCGCGGCGCTCGTCCGGGTCACCGTCCGGTCGTTCATCAACCAGCGCTTTCAGCGCAAGCCGGTGGTCTTGCCCGTGATCCTGGAGGTGTGATGGCAAGCGCGATCGGCGTGAGCGAGCGGCCCCGGCGGAGCCGCCGGCGCAAACCGGTCGGCCGGTGGCGACGCGAGGTCAAGGGCATCGTCCTGCTCGTCATCGCCGGATTCGTGTTGATCGCGCTGGCGACGGTGGACCCCGCGCGGAACCCCACCGAGCAGGGAGGGCCGGTCGGCCCCGTCGGCATCTGGCTCGGCTGGACGCTCCTGGGCATGCTGGGCTATGCCGCCTTCCTGCTCCCCCTGGTGCTGGCGCTGCTCGGGATCCGCGTGTTCGTCGGCCCGGTCACCGGCGCGGGTTGGGTCCCGTTTGCCGGGTTGGTCGTGCTGGTCCTGAGCACGACGGGTCTGCTCACCGAGGCCGTGCCGATCTGGGCGCCCGAGGAGACGGCGGCCGGCGGGCTCATCGGGTGGGGGCTGACCCAGATGCTCGACGCCGCCGTGGGTCGCGTGGGGACCTGGCTCGTCCTCGTCGCCGGCCTGCCCATCGGCGTGCTGTGCATCACCCAGGTGTCCTACAGGGCGCTGTCGCGCGCCCTCGGAACGCGGCTCACCGCCTGGCAGCGGCGTGGCAGGGCCCGGGTGGGCAACACCGGCGCGGCGCCCATCCCGGCGAGCGCCGTCGCCGCCCCCCTGCCCGAGCCCACGCCGGCGAGCGAGGACCTCCAGCCGCTGGTCGTGGTCGAGCCCCGTGCCCGCGCTGCCAGCGGTCCGGCCTCCCAGGAAACCTTCGAGTTCGCCCGGAACGATGCGGCGGTGTTTCAGCTGCCCGTCCTGAGCCTGCTGCGCAGCCCGGAGACCGCGGAGCACCAGCTGAGCCGGGAAGAGCTGCAGGAGAACGCGGAGACGCTGCGGCGCAAGCTCCTGGACTTCGAGGTCGAAGGCCGCATCGTGCAGGTCAGCCCGGGCCCGGTCATCACCTCCTACGAGTTCGAGCCGGCGCCCGGCGTCAAGATCAGCCGGGTCGTCAACCTGGCCGACGACCTGGCGCTGGCTCTCAAGGCGGCGGCCGTGCGGATCGTCGGACCGATCCCGGGACGGGGGACGGTGGCCATCGAGGTCCCCAATGCCGAGCCGGCGCTGGTCTATCTCCGCGAGATCTTCGCCGCGCCGGAGTTCACGCAGTCCAAGCGGCGCTTGCCGCTGGCCCTGGGCAAGGACGTCACCGGCGGGCCCGTCGTCTCCGATCTCACCGCGATGCCCCATCTGCTGATCGCCGGCGCCACCGGGACCGGGAAGTCCGTCGGTCTCAACGCGATGATCTGCTCCATCCTGTACACGATGACGCCGGCCGACGCGCGCTTCCTCATGATCGACCCCAAGCGGCTGGAGCTCACCGTGTACGAGGGGATCCCGCATCTGCTGGCCCGGGTCGTCACCGACGCCAAGGAGGCTGCCGCCCGGCTGCGCTGGATCGTGGGCAAGATGGACGAGCGCTACGCGCTGCTCCAGGCGCGGCAGGTGCGGAACATCGAGGGCTACAACAAGGTGGTGGAGCCGGCCGAGCGGCTGCCCTACTGGGTCGTGGTGATCGACGAGCTGGCCGACCTCATGATGGCCTCGGCGGGAGATGTGCAGACGGCCCTCGTTCGGCTCGCCCAGATCGCGCGGGCCGTCGGCATCCACCTCATCGTCGCCACCCAGCGCCCCTCGGTCGACGTGGTCACGGGCCTCATCAAAGCCAATTTCCCGACCCGCATCGCCTTCCAGATGGCCTCCAAGGTCGATTCCCGCACGGTGCTCGACGCCAATGGCGCCGAGCAGTTGCTGGGGCGGGGCGACATGATCTTCATTCCTCCGGGAGCGGGCCGGCACATGCGGGTGCACGGCGCCTGGGTGTCCGACGACGAAGTCAAGGCCGTGTGCGAGTTCCTTCGCGCGCAGGGCACGGCCGTGTACGAGGAGGTGAAGCTCCCCGCCGACGGCGAGCCGGGCGGCGAGTCCGGCGAGGGGGCCGAGCGGGACGACCTCTACTGGGAGTGCGTGCGGCTGGTCATCGGCCAGCGGCAGGCCTCCATCTCGTTCCTGCAGCGCCGGATGGGCCTGGGCTATCCGAAGGCGGCCCGCTTCATCGACATGATGGAGCAAGACCGGATCATCGGGCCCGGGCAGGGCGCAAAGCCCCGGGAGATCCTGGTCGGTCCGGACTTCCTCGCCAAGCTGGGCAAGTAGCTACCTGCGCTCCTGGATGCCCGGACCGTCCGAGGGCGCGCCGGGGGAGGGCTGCGCATCCCGTCGCGGCCTCACCACGGACCGTCCGGGGAAGAGACGCTTCGCGGGTTCGCCCGGCAGCCGCTCCGTGTCCACGCGTGGCGACGGGGTGGCGGGCCGAGGCGCGACGCCGGCCGGCGCTCCTGGACGCGACTCCACGCGAGGCGACGGGGTCGGTTGAGGTGCGGCTGGCCGGCGCGCAGGTCGCGCCTCGCCTTGCGCGGGCGGCGTCACCGGCCGAGGGGCCGCGCCTGGCTTCGCCGCCGCCGGTGCCTGCCTCTCGAAGCCTGGTGGCTGGAGCGATCGGGGGCGCTCGATCGTGCTGGGGCCGAACGCCGGGCGCGGAGCCACGGCTGCATCTGGTCGCGCCGGTTTCGGCACCAGCCGCGGCGTCGCCGTCGGCGCCTTCTCCTCGATCCCGTGAGGCTTCAGCCAGCGTGCCGGGTCCTCGGGCCGGCGGGTGCTGATCACCGGCCGCTTGAGCGCCGTCTGGGGCGGACGCGGGGCGCGGACGACATGGGGCGTGAGGCTGGCGCGAACGGGTGAGAAGCCAACCGTCTCGCGTATGGGCTCCAGGCGGCGCGGGTCCACGCCGCGGACGCGGACGCGAGTGATCGGCCCACGGCCGAAGCGCTCCCGCGGGATGACGATCACCCCGTGCTGGATGCCGACGTTTCGGTACACCGTGATGCTGGCGGCGGTCACGACGGTAGTGCGCGTCATGACGACGTTGTTGACGATCCGCGGCCCGCCCCAGCCCGCCCACCACGGCACCCCGATGAAGCCGACCGGGCCCCACCACGGAACG
Source organism: Candidatus Methylomirabilota bacterium (assembly GCA_035709005.1). NCBI lineage: Bacteria > Methylomirabilota (SeqCode) > Candidatus Methylomirabilota bacterium. Next base: position 5,058 of record DASTFB010000005.1, read on the forward strand.
AGCGGCTCTCCCCACCCGAGGGCGACCCAACCTACCGCTGGCCCGGCGACGCTGACCGTCACGCCCGGCCGGCTGCCGAGAAAGGCCACCAGGGCCGGCGCATAGACCGGAGCCACCACGATGGGCCCGGGCGCCCACGCCCAGTAGCCGCTGACGAACACCCAGCGGCCATAGTGATAGGGCGCCCAGCCCCACGGGGCCGTGTCCACCCAGGTCCAGCCGAAGCCAGGGTGCCACGTCCAGGCTCCAGTGCTGTACGGCGCCCAGCCGGCCGGCACGTTGTCGGGCACCCAGACCGGGCCGTAGGGCTCGAGGACTCGCCAGGTGCCGTAGTGATCCAGGTCGTCGATGCCGTAGATGCCGCCCGACACGTAGCGCGCGCTCACCGAGTCGATGAGCTGATCGGTGCGGGCGTAGTTCCAGCGGTCCCACTCGTCGAGCGGCGGTGCGACGGACGTGGCGACCTGCGCGCCCTCCGTGCCCGACACGATGGCCTCCTCGCTCGGGGCGATGGCAGCCGCGGCACCATTCGCGGGCGTGACGGTAGCCCGGCCGCCCCGGCGGGTGATGAACGAGGTCCGGTTCTCGGCGACGGTGACGCGGTAGTAGCCGGTGCGCTCGATCGTGAAGGCGCCGTTCGGGGTGTCGACCTCGACGGTGTGTCCCGGGTCGAGCCTGCGGACGTCGACGGCGACGTGGCCGGTAGTGACCTTCAGCTGAAGGAAGTCCGGCTCCAGGTTCGCCAGGCCCAGCTGGGTGTTCGCCCAGGTGCGCACCCACGCGCGGGTTCCGATCTGGATCTCCAGATTACCGGGCGCTCCGGTGTACAGCTCGTCGCCCGGGGCAAGCGGCGTGTTGATCTGCGCGGCCACCCAGTTCTCGGCACCAGGCCGCCAGAAGGACACCTGTCCATCGACGAAGCTGAGACGTGGCGGCGTCGTCGGGTTGCCGGCCGCGAGCGGTCCCTCTGCGGTCCAACCCACCGACGACACCAGCAGAGCCAGCACCGTCGCAATCACCGCCGGGGTACGGGTGCGCAGCATGGACACCTCCGCCTGGTAAGACGACGGTCGGCCGGAAACTGTTTATGGCCGGAAACTGTTTATGAAGGAGCCTGCGCTGGCGGGGTCGGGGCAGCTAAGGGGCGGGAGCGGGGCGGGTAACGGACGGGGCTCGCCAGGCCCGGGACGTGAGACCCCGGCTGCTGGCCGCCACGCTGGGCTCCGCTTCGCGAGGCCGGGCAGGGTCCGGCTTCCGGAAGACCATCTCGCGGAGCCGGGACTTGAGGAGGATGGAGTCCGACACGCGAAGCCGATCGAACAGCCGGATGATGTCGCGATTCTCCAGAACCCGCTCGCGGGCGCACGCCCCGGGGGAACGCTGGTAGCGCAGGTGCTCGTCGTCCTCGATGATGTAGCGCGTGTAGCAGCGCTCGTTCGAGGCGACAGTGCTGAAGAAGATGTGGAGCGCTCCCTCCGGCTTCAACAGGCGGATCAGCTGCCCGGCCAGGACCGTCGCCGCCCCCGCCTGCAGATAATCGAAGAGGTCCCAGCACAGCACCGCATCGATGCTCTGGTCAGGCAGGGGCAAGCGCGTGGTCAGAAACTGGGCAAACCGATCCAGCATCCCCATCTGCACGTGGCGGTCGAGATCGGCGTACAGGTCCTCGACGTGGATCTTGCAGCGGATCCGCTCTCCGAGGAAGGCGATGTTCGGGCCGATCCCGGGGCCGAGGTCCAGCAGCTCGGCGGGCCCGCGAGCCTCGATCACGTTCAGGAACTTGGCCAGCGCCGGGCTGCGAACGACCTCCAACGGTTCAGACGCTGGCCAGCTCATCGCGGGTCGACGTCACCGGGACGATCGGCTTGCCGTCGTGCTTGCTCGCCGAGGTCGTCCGCCCCAGCGGAGCGCTGCCGTCCTTCCGTTGCATGTCGATGCTGCCGCGGAAGTGGGCCCCGTCGGCGATGGCCACGCGGGGCGCCACGACGTCGCCTTCGACCGAGCCGTTCTGCCCGATGTCGACCTTTTCCGTGGCCGTGAGGTTGCCGGTGACCTGGCCCAGCACGACGATGGACTTGGCGAAGACCTGGGCCTTGATGCGGCCGTTCGCTCCCACCGTGAGGATGTGGTCGCGGAGCTCGACCTTGCCTTCGACCTGGCCCTCGATGGTGAGATCCTCGCCGCCGGTCAGCTCGCCCTTGATGACGATGCTCTTTCCGATGGTCACGAGCTCATCTTTCATAGGTTTCTGTACCCCTCGCACCGGCTCCGGCGCTGCAGGCGTCACCGTGGACTCGTACGCTGTCGACCCCGAGTAGCCCGTCGTCGCTGCCGGCCGTGGTGCCTCATCTCGTTTCCACATATGTTCACCCTCCGTCCATTGTGGAACGGCGCCCCCGCTACGGATGCGAAAAACAGAAGGCCAATCCATCAGTCAGTCGGAATTTCGGAGCGCCCAGTATACGGCAGGCCTCCAGCGAGGCCCCAAAACCCGGCGACGCGCGTAAGCTCTTGAAAAGACAGGCGATCCGTCGAGCGTTTGTCAAGGTCCAGCCGATGACGTAGGATGCCGGGCCATGGCTACCACTTCCGACCGCGACAAGGGCTCGGCCAAGAACATGCGCCTGCTGTCTCACCACACCCTGGACGGCTTCGGCAACTGCGGCGAGGGCCTGGCTGTCCAGATCACCCGGGACCAGCGCCGGATCCTGTGGATCGCCCACGAGTCGCCCCCCAAGAACGTCACGGCGGTGGACGTCACCAATCCGCGCAAGCCGAACGTCGTCGTGCAGACGGATCTCCCGCACGACAAGATGCGCTCCAATTCCCTGGATGTCGTCGGCAATCTCCTGGTCGTGGCCTATCAGACGGGCGCTCCCGGTCTGACGCCGGCCGGCTTCGAGATCTTCGACGTGGAGGACCCGGGCAAGCCCCGCTCCATCGCGCTGTTCGATGCCGCCGGGCCCTCCTCTCGGGGCGTTCATCATCTGTGGTTCGTGGATGGCGCCTACGTCCACATCGCCTCCGGCGCGGCCGACTTCGTGCCCCGCAACCGGCGCGATGATCAGTGCTATCGCATCGTCGATGTGCGGGAGCCGACCCGTCCCCGGGAAGTGGGGCGGTGGTGGCTGCCCGGCACGCGCGAGGGTGACACCGAGCCGCCGCTACCCCGCCATCCCGTGTACGACAGCGGCTATCGAGCCCACAACACCAACGTATACCCACGCCGCCCCGATCGGGCCTGGATCGGTTATCTCGACGGCGGGGCGGTCATCCTGGACATCTCCGACATGGCCCACCCCCGGATGGTGAGCCGCTGGGATTATCACCCGCCGTTCCCGGGCTTCTGCCACACCGTCCTGCCGTTCCTGGACCGCGGCCTCATGATCGTGAGCGACGAGTCGACCAAGCCAGCGGGCCAGGACTGGCCCAAGCTGGTGTGGGTGGTCGACGTGCGAGACGAGACCAAGCCGGTGCCGATCAGCACGTGCCCGATCCCGCCCGTCAAGAGCTTCGCCGGGCGCGGTGGCCGCTACGGCGCCCACAACCTCCACGAGAACCGGCCCGTGCCCGGGGCCATGGTTTCCGAAGACATCGTGGTGGGAACGTTCTTCAACGGGGGAGTCCGGGTCTTCGACCTCAAGGACCCGTTCCGTCCCCGGGAGGTCGCCTGGGCCGTGCCGCCGGCGCCGCGAAAGTCACCGGCCAAGGCCATCCAGCTCAACGACGTCTTCGTGGACGACCGCGGCATCGTCTTCACCGTCGACCGCCTGATCGGCGGCCTCTACGCCTACGAGCTGAAGCTCTAGCAGACGCGGTAGTTCTCGGCGGGAACGCTGGCCGCCGCGTCGCAGTGTCCGGCCCGCCCGGCGAAGCGCTCGCGGGCCAGCGCGGCCGCCCGATCGATGATGGCGCGCTGATGCTCGTCGAGCGGCGGCAGAAGAAACATCAGCGACGAAGCGCCCACCACAGCTTGACACGCCTCCAGCACGCATGGTATCGGCGGCTCATGGTGGAACCACTGACCGAGATGCTCGCGCGCCGGATCGTCCGCTTCGTCGACCGCCGCCCCGACTGGGACGCCTTCGCCGATGCCCGCGTGGAGGGGTACCGCCGCGCCCAGCACCGCTACATCGGCGCCGGCGCGTCGGGCAAGGCCGACGCCAGCGTCATCCCGGCCGAACACTTCACGCTGAGCGTGATGTTCGTGCCGCCCGGCCAGGGCAACGCGCCCCACACCCACGAGGTGGAAGAAGTGTTCTTCGTCCTGGAGGGCAAGGTGCGCGTGTTCATCCAGGATGAGCGCGGCGCCCGCGCCGAGGCCGTGCTCGGACGCTGGGATTGCGTGTCGTGCCCGGCCAACGTCGTGCACGGCTTCGAGAACGTGGGGCTCGAGCCGGCCTACCTTCAAGTGATGTTGGGCAAGGCCCAGCCCGCCCTCATGAGCTACGCCGACGCCGAGCTACAGCGAACGCGCGACGCGCATCTGTCCGCGCCGCGCCCCTGATCGAGCGCCCGGTCTATTTCACCGCGAGCGGATTCACCGGCGTGCCCACCGCCCCGGTGATCGGCAGCGGCGGTGCCACGAACTGGAACTCGTACACCCCGTCGCGGCCGCAATCCTCGGCCAGCGCGTCGAGGTCGAAGATCTCGCCGACGAGCAGCCCCATGTGCGGGATGAGGATCTGGTGTAGCGGCTGATAGCTGTCGGGGAGCTCGTTGGGCCGCACCTCCATGCCCCAGGTGTCGGTGGCCAGCGCGGCCAGCTGGTGGGCGTGGATCCAGTCGGCCGTGTGGAACGACAGGCCGGGGGCGTCGCCGCCCGCGTAGTCGCCCCAGCTCTTGCGGCGCCGGCACATGGCCATCTGGCCGGTCCGGACCAGCAAGGCGTCGCCGCGGCCCACCGACACCCGGTGGGCCTGAACGGCCGCATCGAGATCCTCCGCCGTGATGGCGTAGCCGGGCTCCAGCCACTCCACGCCCTTGACGCGGGGGATGTCCAGGAGCACGCCCCGGGTGACGATGAAGCGGGCCATCTTCTCGATCCCGTTCTTCTTGGCGCCTTCGCTGGAGACCAGGTTGGCGTCGTATCCGTTGTAGAGCTTGCCGTCCAGGAAGCAGTGCGAGAGCGCGTCCCACTGGGTGGCGCACTGCAGGGCCATGATCACCATGTCGTCGGCGAAGCCCACGCCGCCCGGGCGCTTGAAGGCGCCGGTGGTGAAGTCGGGGCCGGTCAGGATCATCCGGTGGATGGGGTTGAAGCGCCGTGGTTGATTGATCTGGGGCCCGGTGCTGTCCAGCGGGATGGCCAGCGAGAACGTCACGCCCCGCTTCACCAGCCGGCTGGCCCGCACGATCGTGTCGGGCGTGATGTAGTTGAGCGTCCCCAGCTCGTCGTCGTGGCCCCACTTGCCCCAGTTGCTGCACCGCTGACCGGTCTCGCGGATCAGGTCGCCCATGCGCGCACGTCCTCCTTGTCGGTGGTCGCGATCTAGCAGACGGGGCGGTGCACGAGCTCGGCGGCGATCTTGCGCGGGATCAGCTGGCCGTCGCGCGCGTCCCGCACGAGCCGGCCGCTTTCCACGAGCACCTGGCCACGTAGTAGCGTCATGACGGGCCAGCCCCGCACCTCCCACCCCTCCCAGGGACTGTAGTCGCTCACGTGGAAGTCCTCCCGGGTGAGCGTCTTGCGGATGCTCGGATCGATCAGCACCAGGTCGGCGTCGCTGCCGGGGGCGATGACGCCCTTGCGGGGGTACAGACCCAGGATGCGGGCCGCGTTGGTCGAGGTCACCGCGGCGAACCGCTCGAGGGACATCCGCCGCTTGACCACGCCCTCGGTGAACACGATTCCCATCCGGGCTTCGGCGCCCAGGTTGCCGCCGGTGACGTCCTCGATGGTCTTGCCGCGCAGCTTCAGCTCCAGGGACGTCGGGTACTCGTCCGTGCCGGTGGTGGACACGCCGTCGCGGACGAGCCCGTCCCACAGCGCGGCCTGGTCTTCGGGGTACTTCAGGGACGGATACGTGTGATAGCAGAAGCCCCGCGGCTTGCGGTAGTCCTCGGCCGAGAAGCAGGCGTAGTGGTGAAGCGTCTCGGCGTAGACCGGCAGGCCCTTGGCCCGGGCCTCGAGCACGGCCTCCACGCCCTCCTTGGCCGAGGTGTGCACGAAGTAGACGGCGACACCGGTGGCCTCGGCCACGTGGATGGTCCGGCGGAAGGCCAGCGCCTCGGAGAGCTTGTTGTGGACGAGGGGCAGGTTCCAGCCTTCCATCCGCCCCTCTTCGCGCAGCCGCTCGTACATGAACTGCACGACGTCGTTGTCCTCGGCGTGAACCACCATGATCCCGCCCCGGCCGGCCACCTTCTCCATGGCCAGCTGGATGCGTCCGAAGTCCAGGCGATACGAGTGGCGCTTGGGGTGCGGGGGCAACACGTCGTTGGTGAACACCTTGAAGCTGGGGAACCCGGCCTGGATCGCCTCCGGGAGCTGGTCGAAGACCTTCAGCGGCAGCGCGCCCTGCAGCGTGACGTGGAAGCTGTAGTCCACGTAGGCGTTGCCCTTCCAGCGGGCCGCTCGCTGCTCGATGGTGGTGGGGACGTCGGTGCCCGGCCGCACGAAGCAGAAGTCTACGTGGGTCGTGGTCCCCCCGAAGGCCATGCCCCGGGTGTCGTCCTCGGGGCCGAGCGTGAAGAGCCCCTCGTCCGGGTGCATGGCGATGAAATGGGCCAGGTGCGTGTGGGGCTCCACGCCGCCGGGCACGACGATCTTGCCGGTGGCGTCGATGACGCGCCCGGCCTCGGGCAGCGTGCCGGGTACGGCCACCGCGGCGATCGTCTGACCCTGCACCGCCACGTCCCAGGGACCCGCTCCCTGAGGGGTCACCACCTGCCCGCCGCGAATGACCAGGTCCAGCATCGCCATCCTCCTTACTTGGCCACGAGCGCCATGAGGTCGCGGACATCCTTCAGCGACTCGAGCTCGGCCACGGCCCCGATGACCTGCCGGGCCCGGTCGGGCCCGAGCGTCGGGCTGGCCAGGCCGAGAAACTTCTCCGCCACCACCTCCCGAGGCACGGGATTCTCAGCGTCGCCCCGGACGATCGTCGTCGTCTGAGTCAACACGCGCCCGTCGCGCAGCGCCACCTGCACTCGGGCGGTTGGCTCGCTCGAGCTGCGCATGGACATGCCGGGATCGCTGCGCACCTCCACCCGTCGGGCCAGCTCGCGCACGCGGGGATTGGCCCGCGTAGCGTCTCGGAAGGCCGCCACGCCGCTGGCGCCGGTGACGACGAGGGCGGCCACCGCGTAAGGGACCGAGAACTTGGCGGCCAGCATGTTGGGCGGCTCGGGCTCGCTCATGCGCGTCACGAACGGCACCGAGGTGACGGTGATATGCGCGATCGCCTCCGGCGCGAACCGCTCCCGGCTCAGCAGCGCCTGGACCGCATCCAGGGCTGGGTGATTGTAGAGACAGCAGGCGTGGATCTTGACGTAGTTGCGCCGGATCCGGTAGACCGCGGGCCGGTCGTCCGCGCCCAGATCGTCCAGCGCGCGCTCGGCCTCGAAGCGTTCGCCAAGGATCGTCCCGTAGACGTCGGATACGGCGTCACGAGCCGCGCCGTAGCCACAGTCGAGCAGGTGGTTGGCGAGAATGCCCTGGAGCGCCGCCCGACCAGGGTAGAGGTTGCGGATCGTGGCGCCCTCGAAGCACGGTGCCCAGGAGTTCGCCGGGCTCATCGAGGCCGCGAGGTTGATCACCTGCCGCAGGGCCGGCTCGTCGCGCTCGAGCAGGCGGGCCACGGCCACGGCCGCGCCCGCGGTTCCCCAGGTGCCGTGGGAGTGGACGTGGGGTCGCGCGCTCGTGGCGCCGCCCAGACGCGACGTGATCTCGTAGCCGGCCACGAGGCTCTCGATGAGCCGGCGGCCGTCGGCCCGCTGTTCCTCACCGACGGCGAGCGCTGCCGGCAGGACGTGAATGGCGGGGTGGCCGCCGCCCCAGCGGTTGCCCTCATCGACCTCGAGGGCCACGCCCGCCGTCGCGTTGGCGAGCGCGGCGAGCATCGGCTCGCCCCGATCGGCGTGGCCGATCAGGGTGGCGGTTTTCGGACCGGATCGCCCGGAGGCCAGGCCGGCCAGTCGCGCGTTCTCCGGCAACTGGCTGCCGGCCAGGATCGCGCCGAGCGTGTCGAGTACCACGTCCGTGGCCGCGGTCACGGTCGTATCGCTCAGCTCGGGGAACCGCGTGCGGGCGGCCAGGCGGGCCAGGCGATCCAGGTAGTCCACTACCGCACCGCGCCCGCGAGCGGCGGTTGGGGCCGCCCCCGCACCAGATAGCTGCCGTAGCCGGGCTCCTGCTCGAGCCGCCCCTCGTTCAGGAGGACGCGGCCCCTGAGGAACGTCATCCACGGCCGGCCCCGGATCGTCCAGCCCTCGTAGAGGGTCCAGCCCGCCATGCCACGGTGGTCGGCGACCCGGATGATGCCCTCCGGTTCGGGGTCGATGATCAGCAAGTCCGCGTCGGCGCCGGGGCGGATGGCCCCCTTGCGAGGATAGAGACCGAAGATCCGCGCCGGGTTCTCGGCCAGGACGCGGGCCATCCAGGTGATCGGCAGGCCGCGCTTGACGACGCCCTCGCTGAACATGAGCGGCACCATCGTCTCCACCGAGGGCGCGCCGAACGGGATGGACCGGCCGGCGGGATCGACGAAGATGTTCTTCCACCCCGGTTCCTTGACCGCCCGGGCCCGGGGAGCGTGATCGCTGCCGACGCTGGAGATGTACCCCTCGGCGACGCCCGCCCACAGCGCATCGCGGTCGGGGCCGTCGGCCCGGCGCAGCGGCGGCCCCATCTTGGCCAGCGGCCCCCACCGCTCCATCTCGTCCTCGGTGAGGAGCAGGTACTGGGGACAGGTCTCGGTCCACACCCGCTGGCCGCGCCCCTGGGCCTGCTTGATGCGCGCCAGGCCCAATGCGGTGGAGAGGTGGACCACGTAGACGGGCGCGCCGGCCATGGCCCCCATGGCGATCGCCCGGTTGATCGCCTCCTCCTCCGCCCAGTCCGGGCAGGTCGCGGGGAAGTGTCGGGGCTCGACGCGCCCCTCGGCCAGCGCGCGGTTCTCGAGGTGGTCGATCACGTCGCCGTTCTCGCAGTGGAGCTGGGCCAGGCCGCCGTGAGCGGCGATCACCTCCATGGCCCGGTAGATGAAGTCGTCGGAGCACATGCGGGGCGGGCGCTTCTTGTAGGTCATGAACATCTTGAAGGAGCTGACGCCCAGCCGGACCGCCTCGCCCACGCCCTCGAGGATGGGCGGCTGGTTGAACAGAATGAAGTGGAAGCCGAAGTCGAGCACTGACTGTCGTTCGGTCTCCTGGCGCAGGCGCGTGATCGCCTGGGGCAGCGTCTCGCCGGTCCGGTCGTCGTAGACGGCGAACCCCAGCAGCGTGGTGAGCCCGGCGTGGGCGGCCGCGATCGGGCCGGCCGTCCAGTCGTCGTACTCGGGGCCCAGGTGGATGTGGCAGTCGATCGCGCCCGGCAGCACGTATTTGCCCCTCGCGTCGACATAGCGGTCGGCCGGCGGCAGCAGCTCCGGCGGTCCGATGGCGGCGATGCTCTCGCCACGAATGGCGACGGCGGCATCGAGGACGTCGGTGGCCGTCACGACCTGCCCGCCGTGCACCACAATGTCGACGCGCGGGGTGGGCATCAGCGGACCTCGGTCCTGGCTTTCCACTTCACCAGCGTGGGATCGACCTCCTCGAGCAGCCGCGTGTAGAATACGCTCTCGGCCGGGAACTTCTGCTTGATGCGGTCGAGCGAGTGCAGGAAATCCACGAACTCGCCCATGCCGCGGTGGATCTTCTCGTTCATCTCCATCGAGTAGATGTTGAGAGCCATGATGTCGCGGGTGAGCGCCTCGTCCGTCTTCATCTCCCGGGCCACGATCTTCACGGCGGCGTCCCGGTCCTTGTTGATGGAGTCGGTCGCCTTGCGCAGGGCGCGGAGAACCGCCTTGAGGGTGTTGGGGTTCTCCCTGAGCATCTTGCCGCTGGCCACCACGCCGGCGTGGACGTGCAGCCAGTCCACCTGGCCTTCCTTGCCGGGAATGTAGCTGCGGTTGCCGGTGAAGTAGACCTTGCCGCCCGCCTGCTTGACGGCGTTGAACACCCAGGGCGCCCAGGCGGCCATGGCGTCGATGTCGCCCTTGGCCAGCGCCGTCACCGCGTCGGGCGGCGAGAGGTTCACGAACTGGATCCGGTTGAAGTCGATGCCGTGGTCCCGGCTCATCGCCTGGATGGCCATCGTCACCGAGGCGCCCTTGGGCATGCCGATCTTGATCTTCTCGAAGTCCTTGGGGGAGCGGACCAGCTCCTGCCCCTTCTTGCCGAGGACGATCTGCTGGGTGCCGGCGATGTCGCTCTGGGGCGCGATGTTGTAGATGGCCTGCCCGGACGCCGCGATGGGCACGACCATCGTGGCCGTGGCCGTGCCGAGGTGGATGTTACCGGCGCCCCACATGGACGGCAGGTCGGTGCCGGCGATGTACCAGCGCGGGTTGACTTTAATGCCCTCGGCCTTGAAGTAACCGAGCTGGTCGGCCACAGCGAACTGCGAGGACATCTGCGCATCGCGCACGAGCCAGGCATCGATCTCCGTCACCTCGGGCTTGCCTTGCGCGAGGACGTCGCCGACGCCGGGCAGCAGGAGCAGCAGGGCCAGGGCCACGGTGAGCGTCCGCATGGATTAGCTCCTTTCAGGCCGCGGCCTGCCAGCGGAGCATCCGCCGCTCGGCCGCGAGCAACAGGGCGTTGATCAGGGACCCCAGGAGCCCCAACAGCAGGGCTCCCATGACGATCTGGGCGGGGTTGAAGAAGGTCCGCCCCTCCATTATGAGGTGGCCCAGCCCCGCGTCGGCGCCCATGAACTCGGCGCCCACGATGACGAACAGCGCCAGGCCGACACCCAGCCGCAGGGCGACGATGACCCCTGGCAGCGAGGCCGGCAACACCACTCTCCGGATCAGGTCGGCGCGGGAGGCGCCCAGGCTGGCCGCCGCCCGCAGGAGCATGACGTCGACACGCAGCACGCTGGCGGTCATGGCCACGAACATCGGGAAGAACGTCGTATAGCCGATGAAGGCCACCTTGGACGCCTCGTCGAGCCCGAACCACACGAGGAACATCGGCAGGAATGCCAGCGGCGGGATCGGGCGCACGAACTCCATGACGGGCTCGATCATGAGCCGGAGGGGCGCGCACATCCCCACCAGGAGGCCGAGTCCGAGCGCGGCCAGGGCGGCGAGCCCGAAGCCCTGGGCGACCCGGCCGAGCGACGTCAGGACGTGGCGGTGGAGTTGACCGTCGCGGGCCGTCTCCACCGCCACTGCGAACACTTCGGCCGGCGTCGGGAGCAGCACAGGATTCATCACGCCCAGGTGCGCGTTGACCTGGGCGGTCGCGGCCCACAGCGCCAGGAGCCCCAGCAGCGCGGCGCCCCGGGTGACGGCGGTGTTCACGGAAGCACCTTGGCGACTTCTTCCTTCACGACGCGAGTTATCTCGCTCTCGTACTGTGTGAACTCGGAGGCGAAGCGATCGCGGACCTCCGGCAGCTTGATGGCGAATACCTGTTTGACGCGCCCGGGGGCCGAGGTGATGACCACGACACGGTCGGCCAGATATACGGCTTCACGGATCGAATGCGTCACGAACAGGATGGTCTTGTGCTCCATCCGCTGGATGCGGGACAGCTCGTCCTGCAAGACTTCGCGTGTCTGGGCGTCGAGGGCCCCGAACGGCTCGTCCATCAAGATGATGGACGGGTTGTTGGCCAGCGCGCGGGCGATGGCCACCCGCTGCTTCATGCCGCCCGAGAGTTGGACGGGAAACTTCTCGGCGTGGGCCCCCAGTCCCACCAGGTCCAGATAGCGCGCCACGGTACGGCGTCGCTCGGCGGCCGGCCGGCCCTGCAGCACGAGGCCGAACTCGACGTTGCCGGCCACGGTGCGCCAGGGGAACAGCACGTACTCCTGGAACACGACACCCCGGTCCGCCCCGGGTGCGGTCACGGGCTGACCGTCGATCAGCACGGTTCCCGTGCCAGGCGCCAGAAACCCGGCCACGATGTTGAGCAGCGTCGATTTGCCACACCCCGAAGGTCCCAGCAGGCAGACGAATTCGTGATCGGCGACCTCGAGGTCCAGATCCACCAGGACTGGCGTCATCTGGCCGGGGGCGCCGAACGACTTGCTGACATGCTGGATCTGGATCTTGGCTCCGCCCATGGCTCACCGCTTGGGGGGCACTAGGCGCGCCCCCCTCCAAACCTCCCCCATCCACGCGAGGTGCGCCGCAGCATGAGTCTCACCGCGGGTGCTGCCAGCGCAAGAGGTGGCGCTCGAGGAGGCGCACCATGCCGCTGGCGGCGTAGCCGAGCAGGCCGAGGAGGATGGCCGCCCCCAACATCTGGGGAACGAGAAAGAAGTTTCTCCCGTCGTTGATGAGGAATCCCAGCCCGTGCTCGGCGGCGATGAACTCGGAGATGACGATGACGAAGAAGGCCAGCGCCACGCCCAGCCGCAGCCCGGTCATGATGTCGGGCAGGGCCGCCGGCAGGATCACGCGCACGAAGAGCTGCCGGCGGCCGGCCCCCAGACTCTGGGCCGCGCGCAGCAGCAGCGGATCGATGTGCCGCACCGCGTGCACGGTCGTCAGGAACATCGGAAAGAACGTCGCGTAGGTGATGAAGCCCACCTTCGAGGTTTCGCCGATGCCGACCCAGACGATGAACAGCGGGAGCATGGCCAGCGGGGGGATCGGGCGGAGCAGCTCTACGATGGGCTCGACGACATTGCGCAGCCAGGGGATGGCGCCGGCGGCCAGGCCTAGCCCGAGGGCGAGCAGCGCGCCGGTACCGAAGCCGAGGGCAACACGCTCGAGGGTGGCCGCCACGTGCGCCCACAGGTGTCCCTTGCCTGCGAGCTCCAGCACGGCGCCGACGACCACCCAGGGCCCGGGCAAGAAGATGGGATTGAACACCTGGAGGAGCACGACCAGACCGGAGGCCAGGCTCCACAGGGCGAGGAAGCCCAGCACCGCCGCCAGCCGCAGGCGCCACGCCCGGGCGGGGGCGAGCGACGGTCCGCGCAGCCCCGACTCCATCAACTCGGGTAGGGTGCTGACGAAGGAGCTCAACACCGGGTGTCGGTCACTCGTCACATCATCACCAGACCGCCGTTGACGTCCAGGGTGGCGCCGGTCATGTAGGCGGCGGCCTCGGAGGCCAGGAACAGGACGCACTGGGCGATCTCGGCCGGCTCGGAGACGCGGCGCATGGGCACGCCGTCGGCGAGCCGGCGTGACTCCTCCGGGCTGCGCAGCGCCTTCCAGCGCTCGGTGGCCACCGTGCCGGGGGCCACCGCGTTGACGGTGATGCCCTCGGCGGCGACCTCGCGGGCCAGGTGACGGGTAAAGCCCAGGACGGCGGCCTTGGCGGCCGCGTAGTGCGAAGCCACCGTCACGGCGCCGGCGCGGCCGGCCACCGAGGACATGTTGACGATGCGCCCGGCCCGCTGCCGCTTCATGAGCGGCAGCACCGCCTTGACGCAGAGGAACATGCTGGTCACGTTGAACCGGAAAATCGCGTCCCACTCGTCCTCGGGGATCTCCTCGGTGCGGCGAATCACCGAGAAGCCTCCGGCATTGTTCACGAGCACGTCGATGCGCCCCCAGCGAGTCACCACCGCGTCCACGGTCTCGCGGACATCCCGCGGCGTCGTGACATCGCAGCGGAAGGCCACGGCCTCGCGGCCGCCCGCGGTCAGCTCCTTGGCCAGCGTGTCGAGGGCGGGGGCGTCGACGTCGAGCAGGGCCAGCCGGGCTCCTTCGCCGGCGAAGGCTCGGGCGATGGCGGCGCCGATGCCCCGGGCGGCGCCGGTCACGATGACGACCTGTCCCTGGAATCTCATCGGAGCGGGGTCCGCGAGCCCGGCTCGCACCGAGGGTGGCCTGCCCGAGGTGCCCGGGGCTTCATCGAAGGATTCGCTCCCCGGTGGCGGTGTCGAAGAAGACCAGCTTGTCGGGACGGAAGACGAAGCGCCGGCGGTCGCCCACGACCACCCGCTCCTCGGCGTCCACCTTGGCCACGATCGGGGCCGGGCCGCCGTAGTCCAGGAAGACGAGGGTCTCGTCGCCCATCGGCTCGATGAGGTTGACCGCCGCCGGCCAGCCCTCGCCGTCCGGGGCGAGCCGCACGTGCTCGGGCCGAACGCCCAGCGTGACGGCGCCGGCGCGGGCGCCGTTGCGGCGGCCGAGATCCAGGCTCCCGCCGGGGGCCTGGAAGCGTACGTTCTCGCCGTGCTCGGCCACGGCGCCGTCGATGAAGTTCATGGCCGGCACGCCGAAGAAGCCGGCCACGAACCGGTTCGCGGGGTCGCCGTAGACCGTCAGCGGCGGCCCCACCTGCTGCACCAGGCCGCGGTCCATGACCACGATGCGATCGGCCATGGTCATCGCCTCGGCCTGATCGTGGGTCACGTAGACGAACGTCGTGCCCAGCGAGCCGTGCAGGCGCTTGAGCTCGGTGCGCATCTCCACGCGCAGCTTCGCGTCGAGGCTGGACAGCGGCTCGTCCATGAGGAACACGGAGGGCTTGGTCACGATCGTGCGGGCCAGCGCCACCCGCTGGGCCTCGCCTCCCGAGCACTGGGCCGGCTTCTTGCCGAGCAGCGCGGTGATGTGCATGGCGGCGGCGGCGTCCCCGACCCGCCGGCGGACCTCGGCTTCCGGCGTACGCTTGACGCGCAGGCCGAAGGCGATGTTCTCGAACACCGTCATGTGGGGGAAGAGCGCCAGGTCCTGGAACACCATGCCCAGGTCCCGCTCGCCAGGCTCCACGTCGTTGACCACGCGATCGCCGATGATGACCTCGCCGGTGGTCGGCGTCTCCAGGCCCGAGATCATGTTGAGGGTCGTGGTCTTGCCGCAGCCCGAGGGCCCGACGAACACCAGGAACTCGCCGTCGCGCACGTCCAGGTTCACGCCGGCGACGGCGGTGACGCCGCCGAAGGTCTTGACCAGGTTCCGGAGCAGGATGCGACTCACCGGCGGATCATCCCGAAGCTGAACCCCTTGACCAGGTGCTTCTGGATCAGGATGCCCAGCACGACGACGGGCACGGTGATGACCGTGCCGATGGCGGCCTGGGGACCGTAGAGCCGGCCCTCCACGGCGCTCTGGAACTTGTTGAGCAGCACCGGCAGCGTGGTGACCCTCGGGTGGGTCAGCGTGAGGGCCAGCAAGAACTCGCTCCAGTTGAGGATGAAGATGAAGAGGAACGTCACCACCATGCCCGAGGCCACCAGCGGCAGCACCACGCGGCGGATCGTGGTGAGGCGTCCGGCGCCCATCAAGCGGGCGGCATGCTCCAGCGTGTAGGGGACCTCGTCGATGAAGCTCAGCATCATCCAGATCACGAAGGGCAACGTCGTGGCCGTGTAGAGGAGACCGAGCCCCAGGTAGGTGTCGATGAGGGTCAGGCGAGTGCCGAAGAGCAGGGTCGTCGTGTGGGGGATCATGATGGCGTAGTAGATCAGGATGGGAATGGCGATCACGATGGGCGGCACCATGCGGATGGTGAGGATCAGGTAGCGGAAGTTCCTCCCGCCCACGCTGAAGCGCGACACCGAGTAGGCCAGGAAGGTTCCCAGCAGGAGCGAGACGAGCGAGCTGGCCGTGCACACGATGAACGAGTCGGCCATGGCGCCCCAGATGGCGAAGACCTGGTCGGAGGCCGAGCGGGCCAGGTCCCGGCCCATCTCGCTGAAGGCGAAGATCTGCCGGTAGCTGTACAGGGTCGGCTCGTAGGGCAGCCAGTGGGGCGGCCACGCCACCCACTCCCACGACTCCTTGAAGGACGTGGACACCATCCAGAAGATGGGGAACAGCACGAAGGCCGACCAGGCGAGCAGGAGCCCGTGGCGGACGCAGGGGAACAGCCGGCGCCGTCCGCGGCCGGGCGGCCGGCGCACCGCCCCGGGGGCGGCGGTCACGCTCACGTCTGGCGCTCCCGGAGGACGGCGCTCCGCTGCCGCACCAGCAGGTAGATGCCGGCGTAGATCAGGACGGCGAACATCAGCAGCAGGAGCATCGAGGCCGCGGCGCCGAAGCTGAACTTGTTGAACTGCCATACCTGGCGCCACAGGTAGAAGGCCACGGTCTGCGTGGAGTTGCCGGGGCCGCCGAAGGTGAGCAGGACCGACTGGTCGAAGATCTTCAGCGCCTCCATGGCGCGGATGACCACGGCGATCACGATCACTGGCTTGAGCAACGGCAACTGCACCCGCCGGAAGATCTGCCAGCGGCTGGCTCCCATCACGCGAGCGGCGTTCACCAGCTGCTGGGGCAAGGCGGAGAAACCCGAGAGGAAGATGAGGAAGGTGAGCGACGTCCACTGCCAGACGTCGGCCAGGATGATCGCCCACTGCGCGGCCACGGGGTGTGAGAGCCAGCGGATGCGCGGCTCGACACCGAGCAGTGACGTCAGCGGCCACAGGATCTGATTCAGCGGCCCCGAGTCCAGGTAGATCATCGAGAAGTTGTAGCCCACGACCACGGGCACCACCATCATGGGCACGAGGAACAGGGTGAGGTAGATCCGCCGGCCCCGGAAGCGCTGGGCCACCAGCATGGCCAGCCCGAAGCCGATCAGCAGCTCCAGCGCCACGGCCACTCCGGCGAAATAGAAGGTGCGGGCCAGCGCCCACCAGAACTCGACGTCGGTCAGGACGTCGACGTAGTTGCCGAGCCCCTCGAAGTACGCCTGCTCGAAGGGGCGGTTGGCCCGCCACTTGAGCAGGCTGATGTAGACGGTGAGGGCGAAGGGCACGGCCAGCAGGAGGAGGAAGAGCGCCTCGACCAGGACGAAGGGGATGAGGCGGAACACGCGCTCCTGCGCCAACCACTTCGCGACCGTCCCGCCCCGCCGCGCCGGCACGCCGGCCGCCGCCCGCGTCGCCCTCACCTCAGCCACGCGTCGCCTCCTGATCCCGCGCGTGATCGCCGCGCGTGCCGGCGGGGCGGAGGTGGCTGGGGGGTGCCGAGGGGGCTCCCGATACCACGAGGGCGGCGGCCGCAGGGGACCGTTTGCGGCTGGGCTCCGTCTCCGCGTGAGGCCCGCGTCAGGTCGGCGGGAAACGGGTCTCGGGACCCCCTCGGCACCCCCCAGCCACCCCCACCCCGCCGGAAGCCCGTGAAGGGATCTGCCTCGGAGAACTGTGGTGCGGCGGAATGTCCGCGCCGTGGGTTGCCGCCGGGGGCGAGGTGGGTGTGGGGGAGGGGTCCGGGGACCCGTTTCCCTCGCCCGTGACCGTGCGCCCCCTGGCCCGATGGAGCCCAGCCGCAGCGGGTCCGAAGCGGACGGCGACCTCGTGGTAGCCCGGACCCCTCCCCCATACCCACCTCGCCCCCGGCGCGCCAGGCGACGTGCGAACGTTCGCGCTGCGGCACTAGAACTTGTCGAGGTAGATTCCGCTCTCCACGCCCTGGCGCCAGGACTGGATCTGCCGGCTGCGCCCGACGTCGTCGGTGACCTTGTTCCAGCCGGTCTCGATCCGCTTGGCCGCCTCCTCGGCGGACGTGTTGTTGTTCATCACGTCGGCCAGCGCCTTGTCGAGGACGTTGAAGTACTCGTAATTGCCCTCGATCATGAGCAGCGAGGTGGCGTACTTGGAGTTCTCCATGGTCGTGGCCAGGAACTGCTCGCCGAAGCGCTTCCGGATGGCCGCATTCTTGAGATTCGACTCGCGGAACGGATCCCAGAAGCCCTTGGGATGGGCGATGGCCTCGTCCCCGACGGTGGGGCCGGTGAACCACTGGATGAACCAGTAGGCCAGCTCCGGGTGCTTGCCGTACTTGCTCACCATGTAGCCGGTGCCGGCCGCCTGGGGCGACCGCCGCACGACCTTGCCGTCCGGGCCCCGGGTCTGCGGAACCAGGCAGCTGAGCTGCTTGCCCTTGATGAGGCTCTTCTCGTTGCTGTTGGCGAACCCGACGATCGAGGGGAACGACATCACCGAGAACGCCTGGCCGCTGGCCCAGAACGGATAGATCTGCGGCGTGCCCCAGCCCTGGATGTCGGGCGGCATGTACTTGACGATCGAGGCGAACTGCTTGATGGCCTGGATGCCGTGGGGCGTGTTGATCCGGGGCTTCATATCCTTGTCGAACAGCAACCCCCCGAAATAGGCCGGGAAGTGACGGTACGAGAAGTTGATGGAGCGGTAGCCCATCGCGCCGTAGAGGCCGTTGTCGAAGGTCATGCCCCAGCGCTTCTGCCCCGGCTTGGTGTGGAAGAAGGCGGCCATCTGCTCCCACTCCTCCATGGTCGCCGGGCAGCCGGGGTCCTTCTTGAACTTCGCCTTGTACTCGGCCTTGACCTGGGGGTTGTCCAGCAGGTCCTGGCGGAGCACCAGGATCAGGTGGTCGCCGTCGAGAACGAACAGGTAGAGCTTGCCCTGGTAGTGCTGCTGGTACCGCAGTCCCGACGCCACGCCCGCAAAGTCGGGCTTGCCCCGCTCGGCGTAGCCGTCGAGCGGAACGATCACACCGGCGCCGGCGGCGTCGGGGGCGATGTAGGGGAAGTCGTTGAACATGTCGAACTGGCCCGTCTTGGCCACCGCCTCGGCCATGATCTTGGCCGGGATGTCGGTGTAGCCGAGCGGGACGATCTTGATCTTGATCCCCGTCAGCTTCTCCCACCGCTCCGAGAAGTCCGGGAACGAATTGTTGTAGAGCGAGGACAGCAAGATGGTCTGCTCGACGTTTTTCAGGTTGTGCTTCTTGAGGTACGCCTTGGCGCCGTTGATGGCGCGCTCCTCGGGTGTGGCCCCCGGCACCGGCTGGGCGTCGGCCAGACCGGCCGCGCCCAGCACCATGACGAGCATCGCGACGATCACACGAATTGCCATCGCTGCCTCCTTGGGCTCAGGCGCCCTGGGGACCCGAGCCGATCCGAAACATCCCTTCCTGAATGCCCAGCGCGCTCTTGCCGATCGTCTCCAGCATCCGGTCCACCGTCGGCGGCATCAGCGTCGAGGTGCGCACGTCGCGGAAGGCGCGCTCGGCCGGGTAGTCCTTGAAGGCGCCGCGGCCGCCGGTGACCTGGATCACCTTGGAAGTGACCTCCAGGCTCACCTCGGTCGCCAGGAACTTGGCCTTGCTGGCCAGATTGACGCGCTCGGCGACGTCGGCCGCCTCCCATGCGGCGGCCGCGTCCGCCAGCACGAGTCGGGCGGCGTCCAGATGAACCACCAGCCCCCCGACATGGCGCTGCACGGTGGGGTCGTGCGCCACCGGGACGTTCTCGGGCCGGACGATGCGCTTGCGGGCGTACTCCAGGGCGAAGGCCAGCGCGGCCTCGGCCACGCCCGTGTACACCGCCGCATAGCCGAGGCCGAAGCTCTCGACGATACCGCACTGCAGCGCCGCGCCGGGCCGGCCCAGGGCGGCGTCGCCATTGACACGCACCCCGGTGAAGGTGACGGCCGGGCTGTAGGTGCCGCGCATCCCCAGCGTGTCCCACTTGTCGTCGATGGCCATGCCGGGCGTGTCGGCCGGCACCAGGGCCAGGCGAAGGGCCTTGCCCATATCGGCCTCGCCCGCGGCCGCGCACCACACCAGGTAATAGGACGCGCCCCGCGCCATCGTGCAGAAGTGCTTGACGCCGTCGATCACCCAGCCGTCACCGTCCTCGCGGATCGCCGTCTCCATCAAAAACGTGCGCGAGAGGCTCACGGCGGGCTCGCTGCCCCAGCTGCCGAAGAGCTTGCCGGCGCCGACGACCTCCGCGAAGTACCGGGCCTTCTGGCTGTCGGTGCCCAGGGCGTCGATGAAGCGCATGACCGTCGAGTGCATGTGCAGGGTCATCGCCGTGCTGGCGCAGCCGCCGGCGATGGTGCGGATCACCGCGACGTAGGTCGGCATGTCGAGGGCCAGCCCGCCGTACCGGGCGGGGACGGCCGCGCCGAGGAGCCCGGCCCGGGCGAGGGCCCGCCAGCTCTCCACGGGATTGACGGCGTCGCGATCGTAGCCGGCCGCCCGCGGCGCGATCGCCTCCCGCGTGAGCCGGGCGGCGTGCTCGACGAGATCTTGACGCATGCTGCTGGGGACCAGCAGTCCTCCTCGATATCGCAGCCGTGAGGGCGCCACTATAGGGGCGCGGTCCGACCCTGTCAATCAGGAGGCCCCGCCTTGCGAGCCGCTCGCAAGCTCGTGGCCCTCGCGGTCGGGAATCGTGTAAGATCGGCCCGCTCGACCCCCGGGGCAACCTTCCAGGGTAGGAGGACGATATGAGAGCGACGCTTCGTTCACGTACGTGGCGGCTTCGGGCCGCGCTGGTCGGCGCACTGGTCGCGGCGTTCGCGCTCTCCGCAGCGGGGACGCCCGCCCTGGCTGCCGACCCCATCAAGATCGGCTGCGGCATGGCGCTCACGGGCGGGCTGGCCGCCAATGGCAAGGCCGCGCTGATGGCCATGCAGATCTGGGCCGAGGACGTCAACAAGAAGGGTGGGATCCTGGGGCGCCCGGTGCAGCTCGTCTACTACGACGACCAGACCAAGCCGGCCACGGTGCCCGGCATCTACACCAAGCTGCTGGACGTCGACAAGGTCCACTTCGTCGTCTCGGGCTACGGCACCAACCTCATCGCGCCGGCCATGCCCATCGTCATGGAGCGCAAGCTGGTCTTCCCCGGCCTGTTCGGGCTGGCCAACAACGAGAAGGCCAAGTACCCGGGGTACTACCAGATCATGCCAGCCGGGCCGAACCCGGCGGTGGACTGGACGGGCACCTTCTTCGAGGTGGCGATGCGGCAGAAGCCCAAGCCGCAGACGATCGCCCTGGTGGGCGCCGACGCGGAGTTTCCCCACAATGCCCTGGCCGGAGCCCGCGTGAACGTCAAGAAGCACGGCCTCAAGATCGTCTACGACAGCACGTACCCGCCGACGACGGTGGACTACACGCCCATCGTGAGGGCCATCAAGGCGACGAATGCCGACATCGTGTTCGTCGCCTCGTATCCGCCCGATTCGGCGGGGATGGTCCTGGCCGCGCACGAGGTGGGCCTGCAGCCGAAGATCTTCGGAGGCGGGATGGTGGGGCTCCAGTTCGCCGCCCTGCTGACGAAGCTGGGCCCCAGGCTCAACGGGATCCTGAACTACGACGTCTGGGTCCCCGAGCCCACCATGAAGTTCCCGGGCATCGAGGCCTTCCTCCAGAAGTATCAGGCGCGGGCCGAGAAGGAGGGTGTCGATCCGCTCGGACACTACCTGCCCCCCTTCGCCTACGCCTACGTCCAGGTCCTCGGGCAAGCCATCCAGGCCACCAAGAGCCTCGACCAGCAAAAGGTCGCCGACTACATCAAGAGCCACGAGCACGACACGATCGTGGGCAAGGTGAAGTTCGGCCCGAACGGCGAGTGGGCCAAAGGCCGGATGCTTCAGATCCAGTTCCAGGGGATCGAGAGCACGGACGTGGCCCAGTTCAAGAAGCCTGGCAAGCGCGTCGTCCTGTGGCCGGAGGAGTTCAAGTCGGGCAACCTGATCTATCCGTACGCCAAGGCCATGAAGCACTAGCGTAGCGTCGACCAGCGCTCCCGGAGGGCGGACCGGCCCCGACCCGCCCGCCCTCCGGGCCGATGTGGCGCGTGATCGCCTTCGACCTCCTGGCCAATGCCATCGTCGCCGGGGTCCTGCTGGGCGGCTTCTATGCCGCGGTCAGCCTGGGGATCTCCATCTCCTTCGGCCTCCTCAACGTGGTGAACATCGCCCATCCCGCCTTCGTCATCCTCGGCTCGTACGCCGCGTACGTGATGAATACCAAGTTCGGGCTCGACCCCGTCCTGACCGGCGTGCTCTTCGTCCCCGTGTTCTTCGTCCTGGGGGTGGCGGTGTATCGTGTCTATTACGCGAGCTTCGAGAAGACGGGCGAGGAGTCGCTGCGGGGGCTGGTCTTCTTCTTCGGCATCATCTTCATCATCGAGGTCGGCCTGCTCCTGCAGTACGGGGTGGACTACCGCCTGGTGGAGGCGCCCTACCTCGGGGAATCGATCCGCCTGGGCCCGATCGGGATCGCCTACCGGCTGCTGATCCCCTGCCTCGTCGCCCTGGGTCTCACGCTGGCCCTGGCGCTCCTGCTCTCGAAGACGTTCTTCGGCCGCGCCATCAAGGCGGTGTCCCAGGACATGCTCGCCCTCCGCCTGATGGGGGCCGACCCTATCCGCATCAAGGACATCGCCTTCGGGGTGGCCATCGCCACCGCCAGCATCGCGGGGGCCCTGCTCATCATGATCGGGCCGGTGGAGCCGTCCATGAACCGCGAGTACATCGGCCGGGTCTTCGCGATCACCGTGCTGGGCGGGATGGGCAGCCTGGGCGGCACGCTGCTCGCCGGCCTCATCCTCGGGATCGCCGAGAGCATCACGGCCACGTTCTACGGTCCCTCCTGGTCGCCCGCCGTGTCGTTCGGGGTCCTCCTGCTGGCCCTCGCCGTTCGTCCCTCCGGGCTGTTCGGGCGATAGCCGTGCGGGGGTGGGCCTTCGCCGTGCTGATGGTCGTGGTGGTGGCCGCGGGGCTGCTGTTGACGCGCGTGGTGCAGAACCAGTACGTGTACTTCGCCGGCTACGTAGTTTTACAGTACATCGTGCTGGCGACCGCGTGGAACATCCTGGGCGGCTACACGGGCTACGTGAACTTCGGCAGCGCCGCCTTCTTCGCGCTGGGCGCCTACACCTCGGTGGTGCTCATCCAGCTCTACTCGGCGCCCCTGCCGGTCCTGCTCGTGGCCAGCTGCGTCGTGGCCGCAGTCCTCGGCCTCGGCCTCGGCTATCTCACCCTCCGGCTGCGGGACGTGTTCTTCTCCATCGCGACGCTGGCCCTCACCGTGGTGCTGCAGACCTTCTTCGTCAACTGGGAGTACGTGGGCGGCGCGCGGGGCATCACGGTCCGGCGGCCGGCGACCCTGGCCATCTTCACGAGCTACGTCGAGTTCCTGTTCGTGGTCATGCTCCTCCTCGCCGTCGGCGCGGTGGCGGTGGCCTGGTGCATCGAGCGCTCGTGGATCGGGCGCGGGCTGACCGCGATCCGCGACAACGAGGAAGCGGCCGAGTGCATGGGAGTGCCGACCCTGCGGCTCAAGCTCCTGGCCACGACCATCAGCGGCGGCCTGATGGGCCTGGCCGGCTCCCCGTTCCCGTACTACGTGACCTTCCTGGAGCCGTCCTCCGCCTTCAACCTGGACTACGCCGTGAACAGCCTGGCCATGCCGATGATCGGGGGAACGACGACGTGGGTCGGCCCCGTCATCGGCGCGGTGCTGCTGGGCACGGCCCAGCAGCTGGCGACGGTCACGATCTCCTCGGCCCTCAATCTGTTGATCGTCGGGGTCATTCTCGTCGCGTTCGTCATCCTGGCCCCCGAGGGGCTGGTCGGGCTCGTCCGCCGGTGGCTGCCGCGGCGCCGGGCTGCCTGATGCCCGGCATCCTCCTGGACATCCAGGGCGTCACCAAGCGGTTCGGCGGCTTCCGGGCCCTCAACCAGGTGAGTCTGCAGATCCGCGCCGGGGAGCGGTTCGGCCTCATCGGGCCCAACGGATCCGGCAAGACGACCCTCATCAACTGCATCTCGGGCACCCTCAAGACCGACGGCGGGCGCATTCTGCTCGAGTCGCGCGATATCACGGGCCTGGCCGCCCACCGCCGCACGCGCCTGGGCATCGCGCGCAGCTTCCAGATCCCCAAACCGTTCAAGAGCATGACGGTTCTAGAAAATCTGCGCATCCCGCTGGAGTACGTCGCGCACCGGGACGGGGGCGGCCACGACGCGACCACCGAGGCCCTGGAGATCCTCCGGCTCATGGGGCTCGAGGCCAAGGCCGACGTCACCACGGGCGGCCTCACCCAGATCGATCTCCGGAAGCTGGAGCTGGCCCGGGCCATGGCCGCGAAGCCGCGGCTCCTGATCGCCGACGAGGCCATGGCCGGGCTGTCGGCCACGGAGGTCGACGACATCCTGGCCATCCTGTTCCGGCTCAACGAGCGGGGTATCACCGTCATCATGATCGAGCACATCATGCGGGCGGTCATGCGCTTCTCGGAGCGCATCGCCGTGCTGGACGCCGGCGAGAAGATCGCCGAGGGCACCCCGGATCAGATCCTCGGCAACAAGACCGTGGAGCGCGCCTACCTTGGCGAATAGGCTCGTGATCCGGAACGTCTACGCCGGCTACGGCGCCGTCCGCGTCCTGCACGGCGTGTCGATGGAGGTGTGCGAGGGCGAGACGGTCGTGCTCCTGGGCACCAACGGCAACGGCAAGAGCACCCTGATCAACTGCATCATGGGCATCGTGCGCCCAGCGGCCGGGGAGGTCTACGTGGAGCTGGACGGCCGGCGGATCGATCTGGTCGGCAAGGCGCCCGAGGACATCGTCAGCCTGGGGATCGCGCTGGTGCCCGAGGGCCGGCGACTGTTCCCCAAGCTGACCGTCGAGGAGAACCTCCTGCTGGGCGCCTACCGCGCGCAGGCTCGCCAGGCCATCGGGCGCAACATCGACTTCTGCTTCGAGGCCTTCCCGATCCTCCGCGAGCGGCGGCGCCAGCTGGCCGGGAGCATGAGCGGGGGAGAGCAGCAGATGCTGGCCATCGGTCGGGCTCTCATGACGGCGCCCCGGCTGCTGCTCGTCGACGAGCCGTCGGTCGGGCTGGCGCCGGTGCTCGTGTCCCGGGTGATCACCAAGATCAAGGAGCTGAAGGAGCAGTACCAGCTCACCGTGCTCATGGCCGAGCAGAACTTCAATCAGGCCACCCGCATCGCCGACCGCGGCTACATCATCGTCCACGGACAGATCGAGTTCGAGGGACGCAGCACGGCGGAGCTCCGGGGACACGAGCTCGTGAAGAAGTTCTACCTCGGAGTCTAGGCGATCGGGGCTGCCCATGGGGTACGTGGGAACCAGCGTCAAGCGTGCCGAGAGCCCGCGGCTGCTGAGCGGGCGCGGCCGCTACGTCGACGACCTCAGCTTGCCGCGCATGGTGCACGCCGCGTTCCTGCGCAGTCCCCATCCGCACGCGGACATCCGCCGGCTGGAGGTCGAGGCGGCCCGCCGCGCCCCCGGCGTGACGGCGATCCTGACGGGCGCCGAGGTGGCCGGGCTCTGCAAGCCGTACCGGGGCATCCTGCTGCACTACCGCGGGATGAAGACGGGAGCGATGCTCCCGCTGGCCCGCGGGCGGGTCCGCTACGTGGGCGAGCCGGTGGCGGCCGTGGCCGCGGACAGCCGCGCCGCCGCCGAGGACGCCGTCGCGCTGATCCAGGCCGACTATGCGCCGCGTCCGGCCCTGCTCTCCCCGGAGCAGGCGCAGGCGTCGGACGCGCCCCGCATCCACGACGAGCTCGGCGACAACGTGATCTACGAGACGGAGCTGAGCGCGGGGGACGTCGAGGAGGCGTTCGCCGGAGCCCACCAGATCTACCGTCGGACCTTCCGAGTCGGCCGCCACACCGGGGTGCCGCTGGAGGCGCGCAGCCTGCTCGCCGACTTCGATCCCTCCACGCGCGGGCTGACGGTGTGGATCTCCACCCAGGTGCCCCACATGATGCAGGCGGTGCTCGCCGACCTCTTCGGGCTGGCCGAGCACCACGTGCGCGTCGTCGCGCCCGACGTGGGGGGCTCGTTCGGCATCAAGATCCACGTCTACCAGGACGACATGGCGGCGGTGGCGCTGGCCATCCGGCTGGGCCGCCCCGTCAAGTGGGTGGCCACCCGGCGGGAGTCCTTCCTCAGCGACATCCACGCGCGCGAGCAGACGATCGACGTGGAGGTCGCGGTCGCCGCCGACGGGACGCTGCGGGGCATGCGGGGGCGCATCGTCGCCGCGGTGGGGCCGTACTCGGCCTACCCGCGCTCCAGCGTGGTGGAGGGCGGCCAGGTGCTCCGGCTCCTGCCCGGGCCCTATCGCCTGGAGGCCTACCAGGCGCGGCTGCAGGTGATCGCCCAGAACAAGGGCATCACCTCGCAGTACCGCGCGGTCGGTCATCCCATCGCTACCGCGGTGACCGAGAGCATGCTCGATCTGATCGCTCGCGATCTGGACCTCGATCCCGCCGAGATCCGCCGCCGGAACCTGCTCGCCCGAGAGGAGCTGCCCTACACCTCGGCTGGTGGCAACGTGTACGACAGCGGCAGCTACCAGGAGGCGCTCACCCACCTCCTGGACGTGGCCAAGTACCACGAGCTCCGGCGTGAGCAGGCCGAGGCCCGGGCGACGGGCCGATACCTCGGCATCGGATTGTCCTGCTTCCTCGAGCTCACCGGTCCGGGCGCGCAGTTCTACGGCAGCGGGGGAGCGCCGATCTCGGGGCAGGAGGGTGCTACGATCCGCCTCGAGCCGTCCGGCGCCGTGACCGCCCTGGTCGGCGTGACCGACCAGGGGCAGGGCACGACGACGGCCCTCGCTCAGATCATCGCCGACGAGCTGGGCGTCGATCTCGAGGCGGTGAGCGTGCGGTCCGGCGATACGGCAATGGTCCCCTATGGGGGCGGGACGTGGGCCAGCCGCGGGATGCCGATCGGGGGCAGCGCCACGCTGCTCGCGGCGCGCGGGCTGGCCGCACGAGTGCGGCGGCTGGCGGCCGCGCTTCTGGAGGCGGATCCCGAGGACATCGAGCTGCGGGCCGGCCGCGCAGCCGTTCGGGGCAGCCCCGACCGGGGCCTGGCCCTCGAGGAGCTGGCGCGGACGGTGCACTTCCGCTCGAACGAGCTGCGAGGGCTCGAGCCGAGCCTGGAGGCCACGACGCACTACACGAATCCTTCGTCCTGGACGTTCACCAACGGGGCCCACCTGGCCGTCGTCGAGGTGGACGTGGAGACCGGTCGCGTCCGGGTCCTGCGCTACGTGGCCGTCGATGACTGCGGCCGCATCGTCAACCCGGCCCTGGTCGAGGGGCAGATCGCCGGCGGGATCGCCCAGGGCATCGGCGGCGCGCTGTGGGAGCACTGCGCCTATGACGGCGATGGGCAGCCGCTGGCGACGACGCTGATGGATTATGCGTTGCCGACGGCCAGCGACCTGCCCGCCGTCGACGTCCACCACCTGCAGACGCCGGCCCCCATGCTGGCCGGCGGCTTCAAGGGGGCGGGAGAGGCGGGGACGACGGGCGCCCCGGCGGCGATCCTCAACGCCCTCAACGATGCGCTGGCCCCTTTCGGGGTCGCGGTGACCGATCAACCGATCACTCCCGAGCGCGTGCTGAGAGCGCTGAGCGCGGGGCGGCGCGATCGCGGGAGCCACGAGGGAGGGCTCGCGTGAGCGTCTTCCGCCTGTTCTGGGTACTCCTCTTCGTCGCCGCCGGCGCGGGGGGCGTGTACCTGGTGGACCAGATGGTCCTGGCCCCCGGGCGGGCGCTCCAGCGGCAGCTGGCCGAGCGCGATGCCCAGATCCGCGCCCTCAGCGAGCGGAACCAGGCGCTGGAGGCCGCGGTCCGGCTCCTGCGACACACGGAGCGGCGGGCCCGACTGGTGGTGCTCGATCAGGGGCCCGGTCCGGAGGGACACACCCGGACGCGGGTCCGCTTCACCGAGCTCGACGGGCAGGGCAACCCGATCGGCGAGCCCCGCGAGCTCACGCTGGACGGGGACGAGGTCTACGTGGACGCCCTCGTCATCAAGTTCGAGGACACCTTCGTGACCGCCGGCGACGCGCTCAAGGGCAAGGCGCTCCTGCTCTTCCGGCGGATCTTCACCGACCGCCGGCGTCCGGCCGAGGGCGACGTGCTGGACCGCGAGGGCCAGATGCCGCAGGGCTATGCCGCCGAGCGGGCCCCCACGGCGTTCGAGCGCGAGCTCTGGACGCGGTTCTGGGAGCTGGCCAACGATCCCGAGGAGGCCCGGAAGCACGGGATCCGGGCCCTGCACGGCGAGGCCGTCTCGACGCGGCTCCGGAAGGATTTCGTCTACACCATTACGCTGCGCGCGACGGGCGAGCTGACGATCCAGCCAACCCGCTAGCGCCGTTCACGCGTGCATCGGCTGGTCCATGAGCTCGTGCCAGTCAGCCGGGTCGTCGCTGTCCGAACGGATGAGGTAGATTGCGCTCGCCCGGAACGCCGTCCGCAGCTCGGCGGGCAGGCTTTCGACGATCCCCCGCTTGCGCGCCTCGGAGTACGACCCGTAGACCAGGCTGAGGTGGGGCATGTACCGTTCGTCGCCGCGCTGGAACAGCCGCCGGGCCAGGGCGTTGGCGTTCCGTAGCGCCACCGTCTCCTCTACCAGCATGAAGATGCACTGGAAATACTGGTCGCCCCAGCGCGGCTCCGTGAGAAAGACGTCGAACGGCGCGAGCCGCCGGGCGAGCTCTTCGGTCCGCCGGACGTGCTCCCGTTCCGTGCCCTCGAGATGTCCCACCAGAGTCACATGGGGCGCGAACACCGGCGCCGCGAGCTCCCCGGCGAGCCTCCGTATGGTCCGGTCGAGCAGCTCGTAGCTCGCCCCGGAAGGTTTGACCCACAGATGATAGCTGGGGTGATTCACCGGCCCCAGATACTACCCTGGCGATCCGCAGGCCGACTGCGTAGACTCTCATCTGCGCGGAGGTGCGTGATGGCGGTTCGAGCCCTGCTCCACTATGCCCTGGAGGTCCCCGATCAGACCGTCGGGGACAAGTTCTATCGCAGCTTCGGTCTCGTCGAGGACGCGGCCCGGGACGGCGCCGTGCACCTGCGCCCCGTGTCGCTGAAGCGCGAGACGGTGCTGCTCTACCCCGGCCCCCGAAAGCGCCTGCACCATCTGGCACTGGGCGCTGCGGGTGACGAGTTCGAGGCCACGCGCGAGTCCATCCAGCGGGCGGGGGTGCGCGAGGTCGACCCGCCCCGGGGCGGGGCCGAGGGAGGCATCTGGATTCGCGACCCGGATGGCAACGCCGTCAACATCCGGCCCGAGGCCAGCGAGGTGCCGCCACCCGACCCCCCGCTGACCCTCAACGCGCCGGGCCACATCACCCGAACCGCCAGGCGCGGCTATCCCGAGGAGCAGCCGCCTCGCCCGCGAAGGCTCGGTCACGTCCTGCTCTTCACCGGCAACCTCGAGAGCCAGATCGACTTCTACACGCGCGTGCTCGGCATGAAGATGAGCGACCGCGCCCGGTCCGTCGTCGCCT
>DASTFB010000006.1 GCA_035709005.1 Candidatus Methylomirabilota bacterium
CCAGCTCGGGAACCAGGGGGTCGTGATAGGCGACGCGGGCCCCCTTGCGCCGGAGGGCGGCGATGATCTCCAGGGCCGGCGAGTCGCGCGTGTCGGCGATGTCGGCCTTGTACGCCACCCCCAGGACCAGGATCCGGGCCCCGCGCACGGCGCGCTCGCGGTCGTTGAGGGCGTCGGCGACGAGCTGGACGACGTAGTCCGGCATATGAGAGTTGATCTCGTCGGCGAAGCCGATGAAGCGCGGATCGTAGCCGGCCAGGCGGACGCGCCAGCTGAGGTAGTGCGGATCGGACGGCAAACAGTGCCCGCCCAGTCCCGGCCCGGGGTGGAAGGGCATGTAGCCGAACGGCTTGGTGGAGGCCGCGCCGATCACCGTGGCGCCCGACTCGGCGAAGGCCACGGCCAGGGGCAGCCCAACGTACCCCAGGCCGATCACGCCGACCGTGGGTGCGTCGATCAGCTGCGCCTGCAAGCTCGCGGCGAAGCCGGCCATCACAGACTCTGACAGGCGCGACGCACGGCCCCGGCGACGGCCTCGCACTCGTCGTCGGTCAGCTCGGGGAAGCACGGCAGCGAGAGGACCTCACGAGCCGCCCGCCATGCCTGGGGCCACCGGCGCTCGTCGGCCGCGCCGAACATCGGCTGCCCGGGAACGGGAATCGGATAGTGCACCGCCGTGCCCACGCCGAGCTCCCCCAGGGCCTTGGCCAGCGCATCGCGCTGGCCGTGACGGATCGTGAACAGATGGTAGACGTGGCGAGCGTCCGGCCGCTCGACCGGGAGCCCGGCCACGCTCGGCCCCAGCAGGGTCCGGTAGCGGGCGGCCAGGCTCCGTCGCGCCTCCGTCCAGGCGGCGAGCCGCGGCAGCTTCACCCGGAGGAGCGCCGCCTGGAGCTCGTCCAGGCGGCTCGCGAACCCGAGCTCCACGTGTCGGTAGCGGCCACCATCGCCGTGATGACGCAGTCGCCGGACGTGCTGGGCGATGTCGTCGCGCTCGGTGAGGACCATGCCGGCGTCGCCGCAAGCGCCGAGGTTCTTGGTCGGGTAGAAGGACAGGCAGGCGGCATCGCCCCACGCCCCGACCGGCCGCCCCTTCCAGGTCGCGCCCACGGCCTGCGCCGCGTCCTCCACGACGGCCAGACGGTGATCGCGGGCCAATGCGACGACCCGATCCATCGCCGCCGGCTGGCCGTACAGGTGGACCGGCATGATGGCGCGCGTGCGCGGGGTGATGGCGCGGGCGGCTGCCTCCACGTCCAGCGTGAACGTGTCCGGGTCGATGTCCACGAAGACCGGGGTGGCGCCCACCATGACGATCGTGGACGCCGAGGCCACGAACGAGAAGGCCGGGGTCAGCACCTCGTCGCCCGGCCCGACGCCGACGGCGGCCAGGGCCAGCCGCAGGGCGTCGGTGCCGGAGGCCACGCCCACGGCGTGGCGGACGCCGGAGAGCGCAGCGACCTCCCGCTCCAGCGCCTCGCCCTCCGGACCCAGGATGAAGCGCGCCGAGTCCAGCACGCGGCTGACGGCGGCGGTGAGCTCGTCCCGCAGGGCCTGGTGCTGGCGCGCGAGGTCGACGAAGGGGATCATCGCGTCCGTCCGTCGCTCGCCGGGCCGGTGCCGCTGATCCGACTGCCCGTCCCGATGGGACCGCCCACGCCCAGCAGGTTGATGGCGAAGCGCACCTCGTCCTCGTCGTCGTGCCGGGACACGTACTCCAGAGAGAACGCCCAGCACGACCATCTGAAGTCGGCGCCGATGCGGCTCTCCACGAAGATGTCGCTGCGCAGGTCCCAGTCGGCGCTGGCCCGGGCCACCAGCCAGCTGGCGACGTCGGCCTCCAGCCGGGCCTGGACGAAACTGACGCGGTCGGGCTTGCTGTAGCGCGTGCCGATCGCTGCGATTATCGGGTGCACATTCACGGCGAGGTCCGTCGTTCCCGTCTGGATGCCATCACCGTACACACTGTAGCTCGTGTCGCCCCGGAAGCTGAAGAACCGGTTGGGGTTGACGATGAGATCGGCGAACACGGGACCGAGAGGCTGCTCGGGATTCAAGGCCTCGTAGGAGTGCGCGAGCACGAAGCGCAGCAGCTCCCAGCGGTAGGCGTCGGCGCCGGGCGGAGCCGTCGAGCGCGCGCGGACGCGGTTGGTCAGCGAATAGGTGACCCGGCTCGCTTCGGTGATCGTGTCGATGCTGTCGTACTGGGGCAGCTCGTTCGTGGTCGTGGTGCCGTCCCGGCGGTAGCGCAGGAGGTCGGTGCCGTCGAGCCGGGTGTAGTTGACGCGCGGCTCGATGCTGTGGAGCACGGCATTCAGCCCCCACGCGTCGCCCAGCTCGTAGATCCGGGCCAGCCGGGTCTCGACATCGACGCCCGCCTCGTACAGCGAGCGTAGCCGGGCGTCCGAGTTCGTGTTCTGGACGACCAGCCCCTCCGACGTGACCCGGGTGCCCACCGCCGATGTGTCGTAGCCGGTGAACCGTCCTCCCAGGAACGGGGTCACGGTGACGACGCCGGCGATGGGAATCGGTCGCGCCAGCACGGGGTGAAAGTCGACGCGGTTGCCATCGGCGCCGACGTCTCGCGCGAAGTGCACCGCGCTGGACTCCAGCTCGTAGAGGAGTCCGGGGATTCCCGGCACCGGTTGACGCGTGCCCTGCAGCCGGAGGTCGGGCAGGCGCTGCAGCTCCACCGGCTTCCGCTGGGTGAGGTCCTGGTACCAGAACAGATTGCCCACGAAGTTCCAGGACGACCAGGTCCGGGTGACGAAGACGTTGGACTCCACCCGCTGCACGCTGCGGTCGTGCAGCTGGTCGGCATACTCGCGAAGCACGAAGTCGTCGCTCACCCCGTTGACGTCCGTGCGCAGCCGGAGCCCGGGACGGAGCCGCCAGTCGTCCTTCGCGAACCACCAGCCGCGGCTGTCGCCGTGGTCCGGGGTGGCATCCTCGCGCAAGAACTCGTTCACGTAGAAGCCGCCCAGGCTGCCGGCGTGCTCGCGGGAGAGGACGTAGCGGTACTCGAGCTCGCCCCCCAGACCCCGCTCCTCGTAGCCGTGCAGGCTGATGGTGGCGTCCTGGCTGTCGGAGATGGCCCAGAAGAAGGGGATCTCCAGGAAGGCGCCCTTGCGCGAGCCGCTGCCCACGTGGGGGAACAGGAAGCCGGTCTGTCGCTCCCGCCGGATGGGCGCGGCGAAGAAGGGCAGGAACGGGATCACCGGCAGGCCCTTCACCCAGAACGAGGCTCGGGTTCCGTAGATGAAGTCCTCGAGGTCGGCCACCGCCGAGCCGAACCGGAACGACCAGGCGGGGGGATCGCCCTCGCAGGTGGTGAAGATGCCCTCGAAGACCCGGTAGCGGCTTTCGCTCAGACGCTCCATCCGCTCACCCTCCAGACGGTAGAAGGGAGCGGCCTGCGCGCGACCTTCCCAGATCACGCCGGTGCCCGTTCGGAAGTTGAACTGGATCCGCTCGCCGACGAGCCGGTCTTCTCCATCGTAGAAGATCACCCGGCCCTCGGCCACCACGTCGCCGGTGAGGCGGTCGACCTCCACGCGGTCGGCGAGCAGGCGCTGGCTGCCCCGGATGACTTCCACGTTGCCCGAGGCCACCAGCAGGTTGTCCGGGCCGATCTCCTCCAGCCGATCGGCGAAGACCGTGACTTCCCCGCCCGCCGTGGGCAGCGTGGTCCCGCGAGGCGCCTGCGCCCAGGCTGGCGTCGCGGCCGCGAGCCCCAGCAGCAGGAGCGTGAGGGTGGCGAGGAGGCTCACGCGGACAGAGAGTCGATGCGAGCCGCGTCGTCCTCGATGGGACACGGCGTCTGGCCTCCGCCCACGAGGGCCAGGACCTCGCCCACCAGGAACAGCGAGCCGGCGATGCAGACCACATCCGTCGCCGGCGCTGCCGTGGCCAAGGCCAGGGCGTCCGCGGCGGAAAGCGCTGTTTGCACGATGGCCGGCGTGGCCGGGATCAGCCGCCGCAGGGCCTCGGGATCGGCCGCGCGGGAAACGGCGGCACGAGTCAGGATCACCCGGCGCGCCAGCGGGACCAGCGCCGCCAGCATCGCGGCGGCGTTCTTGTCACTGGAGATGCCGAGGACGAGCGTGAGCGAGGCCGACCCGAAGGTCTGGCGCAGGGACGCCGCCAGCGCGCTGGCCCCGGCAGGGTTGTGGGCGGCGTCCAGCACGAGGAGCGGTCGGTCGCCGAGGACCTGGAACCGGCCGGGCCAGCGGGCCCGGGCCAGCCCGCGGCGGATGGCCTCCTCCGGGATGTCGAGCTGGGTCGCCGCGGCGACGGCCAGCAAGGCGTTCGTGGGCTGGAACGTCCCGAGCAGGGGCAGGTCGAGCGCGGGCAGCGTGAAGCCCGCTCCGCGGCAGGTGATCCGCTGGCCGCGCAGGCTGCGCTCGAGCACGTCGACGTG
This sequence comes from Candidatus Methylomirabilota bacterium, assembly GCA_035709005.1. NCBI lineage: Bacteria > Methylomirabilota (SeqCode) > Candidatus Methylomirabilota bacterium. The sequence goes on from DASTFB010000006.1 coordinate 4,421, forward strand.
CAGATCGCGGCCCTCGAGCAGCAGGGGCACGCCGACCTGCCGGGCTCGCTCGACGACCACCGATGTCACCCCGGGGGCCTGGGCGGCCGACAGCGCCACGCCGCCGCGGATGATGGCCGCCTTTTCCGAGGCGATGGCCTCCAGCGTGTCGCCCAGGTACGCTTCGTGATCCAGGTCGATGCGGCTCAGCACGACGGCGGCCGGCACGCCGACGGTCGTGGCGTCGAGGCGGCCGCCCAGGCCGACCTCCAGTACCGCCACATCGACCCGCTCCCGGGCGAAGTGGTCGAGCGCCAGCGCGGTGGTGGCTTCGAACATGGTGGCGTCGAAGCGGGCCGCGAGCGTGCCGAGGGCTTCGACGCCGTCGACGATGGCGTCCTCGCTGATGGCCTCCCCGTCGACCCGGATGCGCTCGCGAAACGAGACCAGATGCGGCGAGGTGTAGAGGCCGACTCGGCGGCCGCCGGCCTTCAGCATGGCAGCGAGCATCGCGGCGACGGAACCCTTGCCGTTGGTCCCGCCCACCTGCACCAGCGTGTAGCGCGTCTCCGGGCGGTCCAGGGCCTGCAGCAGCCCCTCGATCCGCTCGAGGCCAGGCCGCATGCCCGCGTGCTCGCCGCCGCGGAGGGCGAGCAGTCGGGCGACCGCCTCGGCGTAGGTCATCCGGTAGACGGCGGCTGGTCGGCGAAGAAGGCGAGGAGACGGCGGAGGGTCTCCTTGAGGTCGCGCCGCTCGACGATGAGGTCGAGCTGCCCGTGCTCGAGGAGGAACTCCGAGCGCTGAAACCCCTCGGGAAGCGGCTGGCGGATCGTCTCGGCGATCACCCGGGGCCCGGCGAAGCCGATGAGCGCGCGCGGCTCGGCCAGGATGACGTCGCCCAGCATGGCGAAGCTGGCGGTGACGCCGCCCGTGGTGGGATCGGTCAGCACCGAGATGAAGGGCAGGCGCTCGGAGGCCAGGCGCTGCAGGGCCGCCGACGTCTTCGCCATCTGCATCAGCGAGAGGATGCCCTCCTGCATGCGCGCTCCGCCGGAGGCCGAGACGATGATGACCGGCAAGTGCTTGGCGATCGCCGTCTCGATGGCCCGGGTGAGCTTTTCTCCCACGCCCGAGCCCATGCTGCCCCCCAGAAAGGCGAAGTCGAAGGCGCCGAGCACGGTCGGGTAGCCCCCGAGGCGAATCAGCCCCGTGACCACCGCCTCGGCGCCGGCGGTCTTGTCCCGGGCGGCGCGCACGCGGTCGCGGTACCGCTTGCTGTCCTTGAACCCCAGCGGATCGGCTGCCGTGATCCCGCGATCGTGCTCCTCGAAGCTTCCGGGGTCGGCCAGCAGCGCGATCCGCTCCCGGGCCCCCATGCGAAAGGCGTATCGGCACTTGGGGCAGACCCGGCCATTCCGCTCGACCTCGGCCCGGTAGACGATCTCCTTGCAGGAATCGCACTTGATCCAGAGGCCTTCGGCGATGACGACCTTCTTGCCTCGCGCTTCGCCCTCGCTGTCCGTCTTCCGCTTGAACCAGACCATAGGTCCGGGCTCAGGCCCCCTTCGCCGCGCCGCCCGATGCCGCGCGCAGCGGGGCCTTCAGGGCCGCGATGAACGCGCCGACGTCCGCGACGAGCGAGGGTGATGCCACGCGCTGTTCGATGAGCTGGACGATCGCCGAGCCTACGATGACGCCGTCGGCCATGCCCCCCACCGCGGCCACCTGCTCGGGTCGGCCGATGCCGAAGCCCACGCACACCGGTTTCGTCGTGACCAGCCGCAGGGCCCGGATCTGGGCGGCCAGCTCCTTGGGCAGCTGGTCACGTTGCCCCGTCACCCCGGTGAGCGACACGAGGTAGATGAACCCCCGGCTGCGCCGGGCGATGAGCCGCAGGCGCTCGGGCGTCGACGTGGGCGCCGCCAGGTGGATCACGTCCAGCCCGGCCGGCTCGGCTTCGCGATCGAGCGGTCCGGCCTCCTCGGGCGGCAGGTCGGCAACGATCACCCCGTCGACCCCGACCCGGGTCGCCGTATCCACGAACGGCCGGAGCCCGAACGCGAGCACGGGGTTGTAGTACGTCAACAACACGAGGGGCACCCGCACCTCGGCACGCAGCTCCCGCACCGCGTCGAGCACGCGCTTCAGGGAGGCCCCCGCGGCCAGCGCTCGCTGGGCCGCCCGCTGGATGACGGGGCCGTCGGCGAGCGGATCGGAGAACGGCACGCCCAGCTCGATCACGTCCGCGCCCCGTCGCTCGGCTTCGATCACCAGGTGGGCCGTCGTGTCGAACGACGGGTCGCCGGCGGTGAAGTAGGCGACCAGCGCGCGCCCGCCGGTCTCTCGCAGCGTCGTGAAGGCCTCGCCGATTCGGCTCACGGCATCTCTCCGGCCAGGGCCTTGCCCACCACCTGCACGTCCTTGTCGCCACGCCCGGACAGGCCCACCAGGATGGCCCCCGATCGGGGAAGACGCTTGGCCAGCTGCATCGCGAACGCCACGGCGTGCGCCGACTCCAGGGCCGGCATGATCCCCTCGTGGCGGGCCAGCGCCTGAAAGCCCTCCAGCGCCTCTTCGTCGGTCACCGAGACGAACTCGAAGCGGCCGCGGTCCTTGTAATAGGCGTGCTCGGGTCCCACCCCGGGGTAGTCGAGCCCGGCCGAGAGGGAATGGGCGTGGCTGATCTGTCCGTCGCCGTCCTGGAGCAGGTAGGTCATGCAGCCGTGCAGCACGCCGACCCGCCCGGCCGAGAGGCTGGCGCCGTGGCGGCCGCTCGTGATCCCGTGACCGCCGGCCTCCACCCCCACGATCCGCACGCGGCGATCGGGCAGGAAGGGATGAAAGAGGCCGATGGCGTTCGATCCCCCACCCACGCAGGCCACCACCACGTCGGGCAGCCGCCGCAGGGCCCGCCGCGCCTGCCGTCGCGCTTCCTGCCCGATGATCACCTGGAAGTCGCGCACCATCATCGGATAAGGATGCGGCCCCATGGCCGAGCCCAGCAAATAGTACGTGGTGCGGACGTTGGTGACCCAATCGCGCAGGGCCTCGTTGATGGCATCCTTGAGCGTGCGGCTCCCCGCCTCCACCGGAACGACCCGGGCGCCGAGCAGGCGCATGCGGAAGACGTTCAGGGCCTGGCGCTCGACGTCCTCGCTACCCATGTAGACTTCGCACTCGAGGCCGAGGAGCGCCGCGGCGGTTGCGGTCGCCACGCCGTGCTGGCCGGCGCCCGTCTCGGCGATGAGCCGCCCCTTGCGCATGCGCACGGCGAGAAGCCCCTGGCCGAGGACGTTATTGATCTTGTGGGCGCCGGTGTGACAGAGGTCTTCGCGCTTGAGGTAGATCCGGGCCCCGCCGACGTGCTCGCTCAAGCGGCGTGCGAAGTACAGCGGCGTGGGCCGGCCGGCATAGTCGCGCAGCAGGTCGGCGAGCTGCCGCTGAAAGCCGCGGTCCCGGCGGGCGCGCGCGTACGCCCGCTCCAGCTCGATGAGCGGCGCCATGAGCGTTTCCGGCACGAAGCGGCCGCCGTACGGGCCGAAGTGCCCGGAGGCGTCGGGCAGCGTGCTCGCTCGCGGCGTCTTCATCCGCCGGCTCGCCTGGCTTCGGCCACGAAGCGCCGCACCTTGTCGGGGTCCTTCTTGCCCGGCCGCGCCTCCACGCCGGAGTTGACGTCCACCGCATAGGGTCGGGCGGTGGTGACGGCCCGGGCCACATTGTCCGGCGTCAGCCCGCCGGAGAGAATGAGCCGCAGCCGTTGCGTGAGCGTGCCGCGGGCCAGGCGCCACTCGATCGGCTCCCGGGTCTCGCCTTCACTCCAGCGCGCGGCGCTGTCCAGGAGAATCGCCGCGACCACCGAATGGTAGCGCAGCACCTGGGCCAGGTCGCCGAGGCGGTACTCGGGCAGCCCTTCGATGGTCGCCGCCGGCGGCAACTTGACGGTCTTGATGACCGGGAGCTCGAACCCGGCCAGGTCTTCGGGCGCCTCGTCGCCGTGAAACTGGAGCGCGCGGAGCCCGCACGCTTCCGCCACCGCCTTGACGTGGCCGGGTGGGTGATCCCAGAAGACGCCTACCGGCGTGACGAAGGGAGGAAGTTGCCGGATGATCGGCCGCGCCTGCTCGGGGGTGACGAAGCGGGGCGTGTTCTCCACGAAGATGAAGCCGAGCGCGTCGGCGCCGGCCGCGACCGCCATCAGGGCGTCGTCGACATTGGTGATGCCGCAGATCTTGACGCGAGTCATGATTTTTCGGTGGAGTCTGCTCGCGTGGGGTGTGACGACCCGCACTGCAGGGTCAGCTCGGCGAGCTTGGCGGCGACGTCGGGTGCGGTCACCAGCCCCTCGCCGACCAGCACGGCGTGCGCGCCGGCTGCCGTCACCCGGCGCACGTCGTCGCCGGTGAAGAATCCGCTCTCGCTGACCACGAGCGGCCCGGGCGGGATGAGGGGCAGCAGCTCCAGCGTGGTTTCAAGCCGCGTGGTGAAGGTGCGGAGGTCGCGGTTGTTGAGCCCGATGATCCGCGCCCCGGAGGCCAGCGCCACCTCGACCTCGGGCGCCGTGTGGCATTCGACCAGCGCGGCCAGGCCCAGGCCCTTGGCCGCCTGCAAGAGATCGTGCAGTTGCGCGGGGTCGAGGATGGCCACGATCAGCAGCACGGCGTCGGCGCCGGCCGCCCGCGCCTCCCACAGCTGGTACTCGTCGATGGTGAAGTCCTTGCGCAAGAGCGGCACCGCGACGGCTCCCCGGACGGCCTCCAGGTCCTCGAGGCGGCCCTGGAAGTACTTCTCGTCGGTGAGCACCGAGATGGCGTCGGCGCCGTGCCGGGCGTAGAGCGTGGCCAAAGCCACCGGGTCCAGCGTGGCCGCCAGGACACCGCGCGACGGCGACGCCTTCTTGACCTCGGCGATGAGCCGGGCGCGGCCGGCGATCGGCCGCAGGGCCTCCTCGAGCTCGCGGACCGGTGGTTGCCGACGGCAGCGGGCTTCCAGCACGCCGCTCGGCGTGACCTGTCGACGCCCGCGGATCTCCTCGCGCTTGTCGCGGACGATGTCGTCCAGGATCCCCATCCGCCTAGTAGTCCCGGCGAAAGCCCTGCCGCCGAAGCGTATCCAGGGGCACGAGGGCCAGCTGCTCGAGGACGAACTCACGGATGGTTCGGGGCGGCGGCAGGTCGCGGACGATGCGGCCGTTCCCGATGAGCGGCTTGAGGAGGGGATCCCACTTTCCGCCGCACGGGCAAGCCGCGGGCGGCCTCCCCGCCGGCACCACCACCGTGGTCCGACAGCCTCGGCACCGGAGCACGTCTTTGGCGCCCGACCATTTGCCGCGCTTGGCGAAGGGCTGGCCCTCGACCTCCATGATGTCGAGGGCGAAATTCAGGACGGGCGCGTTGGCGATAGACGTGCCGACACCGTAGGCATCGGCCACCGGATTCAGTCGCAGGATCTCGTACTCGTCCACGCCGCCGGACGCGATCAGCTTGACGTGCTGGTGGCCGCGCAGATCGAGCTCCCACCGCACCTCCTCGAGGATCCGGAAGAAATCGCCGCGTCGCGACGAGGGCGTGTCCAGGCGCACGGCGTAGAGATCCTTGCCCAGCGCCTCGGCCACCCGGAGGGCCTCGAACTTCTCGTCCTGCAGCGTATCGATGAGGGCCACGCGGCGCACCTTGGGGTCGATGATCTCGTGGAAGGCGCGCAGGGCCTCCACGGTGTCGCCCACCATGAGGATCAGCGAGTGTGGGATGGTACCCATGGGATCGGCATCGATCAGCTCCGCCGACTTGGTCACCGCCACCCCGTCGCAGCCGCCGATGAAGGCGTTGCGCTCGATCATGGGAGCCAGCGTCGGGTGCATCCGGCGGGCTCCGAAGGAGATCACCTGACGCTCCCCCGCCGCCTTCTTGCAGCGGGCCGCCTTGGTGGCGATGCCCGAGGCCTGGCAGAGCAGCCCCAGGAGCGCGGTCTCGTACTGCGCCCACTCCAGGTACGTGCCCTCGACGACCATGACGGGCTGGTAGGGCTCGAACACCGCACCCTCGTCCATCGCCCGCACGGTGACCGGCACGCCTTCCAGCAGCGCGGCGGCCTCCTGGATGCCGGCCAGGATGCCCCACTGCCAGTCCTCGGGCAGGCTCTTGAGGTACACCTCGGCCATGACACGTTTGCGGTCGTTGCGACGCGTCAGGATCTCTACGGTGCGGGCGAAGTAGACATCCGATACCTCGCCGCTCTTGATCTCGGCGTCGGATGCGGTCTGAAATGGCCGCTTGGGGGTCGTCATCGGTGGGCCAACGTGCGGAAAATTTTGGCAGAATCACCCGGCCAAGTCAATGAACCGGGCACGGGCAATTGTTGAACAGGGCATGGGCGCCCGGCCTTCGGCACGCCCATGCCCCGCCGGAATCACGGCCAGTGGTCGTTCATCCAGCCGATCAGAGTCGCGACAACTGTTAGAGGCTGAGCGATTTCAGATAGGCGCGGAACTCGTCGGCCAGGTCGGGACGGGCCAGGGCGAACTCGACGGTCGCCTTGAGGAACCCGAGCTTGTCGCCGGTGTCGTAGCGCTTGCCTTCGAACTCGACGGCGTACATCGGGCGCCGCTGCCGCAACCGCCGCAGGCCGTCCGTGAGCTGGATCTCCCCGCGCCGGTCGGGCCCCGTGTCGGCGAGGATCCCGAACAGATCGGGCGTCAGCACGTAACGCCCGATGATGGCGAGGTCGGAGGGGGCGTCCTCCGCTTTCGGCTTCTCAACGAGATCGGTGATCTCGTAGACCGGCACCGAGCTGGGGCCGGGCGCGGGCTTGCCGGCGATGACGCCGTACTGCGCGATGCGCTCGCGGGGCACGCGCTCGACGGCCAGCACCGGCGCGCCGTAGTGCTCGAAGACATCGAGCAGCTGCCGCATGCAGGGCGTCGCGGCGCCGCCGATGATGTCGTCGCCCAGGAACACGGCGAAGGGCTCGTCCGCGACCAGCGTCCGCGCGCACAGGATCGCGTGCCCCAAACCGAGTGGCTCCTTCTGACGCACGTAGCACAGCGAGGCCAGCTCGGAGATCGTCTTGATCTGGGCCAGCTCCTCCACCTTGCCCCGATCGTTCAGGTAGTACTCCAGCTCGAAGGCGGCGTCGAAGTGGTCCTCGATCGCCCGCTTGTTGCGGCCGGTGACGATGATGATCTCGCTCAGACCCGAGGCCACCGCCTCCTCCACGACGTACTGGATGGTGGGCTTGTCGACCAGAGGCAGCATCTCCTTGGGCTGGGCTTTCGTGGCGGGCAGGAACCGGGTGCCGAGCCCGGCGGCGGGGAACACGGCTTTGCGTACGGTCACACGCTGGCCCATTGCACTCATCATACCGCCCGGGAGAACTGGCTGCGCGTGTCTCCCTCAGGAGGCCGAGCGCCGCGCGCGCCGGGCCGAAATGATCCCCAGGGCCACCAGGTAGGTCGCCAGCCCGGCCGCCCCGCCGACCACCGCCGTCCCCACCAGCAGGGGCAGCGACACCTCCTGGAAGAGGGCCACCATGTCCGACCACGACAGGCGGCCCGGGTGCTCGACCAGGTAGGCCAGCCAGGCGTCGCGCACCCCGTAGGGATCCGGCACGAGAACGGCCCCGACCTTCAGCGCGGCGCCGTAGACGAACGGAGCGAACCACGGGAGGTTCAGCCACACGCCGGTCACCGTGGCCAGCCGGTTCAGGGGAAAGAGCGTGGCGACCAGGATGGCCAGGATGGTCTGCAGGCCGAGGAAGGGGGTGCAACTGATGAACACGCCGACGGCGAGGGCCAGCGCGATCTTTCCCGGCGGGTCGTCGAGGTGCAGCAACGACCGCAGGCGGTCGGTCAGCCCCGCCGTCCCCGCCAGCCTCATGCGGCCCGCCCGCGTCCGACGGCCTCCAGCACGGCGATGATCGCCAGCACACAGGCGGTCCGGAGCAGGACCAGCATGGCCTCCCGCATCGTGGCGTGCCAGAGCAGGAGCGCGGACACTCCGAGCGTCGCCGAGATGAAGTAGATGAGGCATACGCTCTGGGGCCGCGTGAGGCCCAGCGCTTCGAAGCGACGATGGATGTGATCCTTTCCCGCGCAGGCGAGCCACTCGTGCAGTGAGTGGACCCGGCCGGTGGCGACCCGAGCCACGCTCACGAAAGCGATGTCGAACAGGGGAACCCCCAGGATCAAGACGGGAGTGAGCAGGGCCACGATGGGGTCATTTTCCGCCCATTCGCCCATCACCGCCAGCCCGGCCAGGGTGAAGCCGATGAAGGACGCCCCCGCATCCCCCCAGAAAGAGTGAGATGGCGCTGGTCGGTCTGCAGCGCCGTCATGCTGAAGAACACGCCGGCGATCACGCCCAGGCCGGCGGCCAGACCATCCATGCCGTCGAGAAACTGGACGGCATTGGTCACCGCGACGAACCACAGCACGGTGAGCGTGATATTGGCGACGTCTCCCGCCGGCAGCCAGTCAGGCGCGACATTCAGGCTCACCCCGTAGAGCATCGCCACGGCGGTCTGGCCATCTCGGCGACCCAGTCGCGACGGTAGTAGGCGTCGATCCCGCCGACCTCGTGCCCGAGCCCGGCCAGCGTGAGGGCCAGGGGCCCGCCCAGATACCCGTCGACGCCGGCGATGAGGATCCTCACGGCGCCCGCCCCCCGTGCTCGCGGACGTACGCGGCGACCGTCGCGCGCCAGCTTCCCTGCGCCTTCAAGATCAACTCGACGCACTCGCGCAGCACGCCGCTGCCGCCCCGGCCTCGCGTCACGACGTGGGCCACCGCCTTCACGTCGTCGGGCGCGTCGGCCACGGCGATGGCCAGTCCCGCCCGCTGCAGGGCCGGTACGTCGAGGAGGTCGTCGCCGACGTAGGCCGCGGCCCCCGGGGTGAGGCCGAACTGCGCGCACAAGCCCTCCAGCGTTTCGCCCTTGCGCCGGGCGCCGAGCACGACCGCGTCCACGCCCAGCTTGTCGCCCCGCTTCTTGGCCAGGGGGCTCGTCTCGCCGGTGACGAAGGCGGTCCGGAGGCCGGCCCGGCTGGCCAGGGCCACCGCCACCCCGTCACGGGCGTGAAAGGCTTTGAGCTCGTCGCCGCGCTCGGACAGGAGCATCCGGCCGTCGGTCAGCACGCCGTCCACGTCGCTGACCAGGAGTCTGATCTGGCGCGCCCGGCTCACGACGCCGCGCCGCGCCCTCACGCCGGGTACCCGAGCGCGGGCGCGCGCGGCACGGGGACCGCCGGCGCCTCGGCCTCGCGCAGCGCGGGGAGCGCGATCACGACGCCGGCGAAAAACCAGAAGGGCTCCATGATACGCACGATGATGAAGGTGTTGGCGCCCACGGCGTGGAAGATCAATCCGACCGCCGCTAGCGAACCCGGACGACCTGGTTGGCGAGGCCGAGACGTTCCAGCTCCTGGCCCTTGCTCTCGGCGTCCTCACGGGCGGCGAAGTTGCCGTGGCGGACGATGAAGGTCACGGCCTCCCCGCGCTGGGCGGCGACCCTGACGTGATGGCCCCGGGCTCGCAGGCGCTCCCCGAGCTGGACGGCGCCGCGCAGGACCAGGGGATCGCCGACACGCACGGTGGGGCCCGGCTCACCGTCCAGGATGACCGGCTCGGGGAAGCCCTCGTCACGCAGCACCGCCGCCAGGCCCTCGGCCTCACGCCGACCGGGCAGACGCTCGATCAGCACGGCGAACACCTCCCCGCCCATCCGCTGGCGGAAGCTCACCGTCTGGTAGCCGGCCTGATTGAGCTGACGCTCGAGGCGCTCGGCTTCCGCTGCCGTGACGAACGGCCCGAACTCCACTGCAAAGCGGCTGACCGGAGCCGATGCGGAGCGGCCAGGCTTCGGTGCGCCCTCCGGCGGCCGGTCGATGGCCGATGCCGACGGGGCGGCGGCGGCGACCGCGGGGCCGCCGACCGGGGGGGCCGAGACGCTGGCCGTCGGCGCAGCGCTGTCCGGATCCGAGCGGCTGGTCGGAGGGGCCGGGGTGAGGGGCGCGGGCGCGGGTGTGGCCGTGGCGGGCGACGGCGCTGGCGCGGTCGCGACCGCGACGGGGGGCGCCGCCGGCTGATCCCGCAGCGTGGCGGCGTCAGTGCCGCCGGGCTTGCCGGCGTCCGGCACGGCGGACTCCCGGGCCTCAGGCTGGAGCGGGCTCGGGCGCGGTGGCGGGCTCGGCAGGGCTGGTGTGCGCGGAGCCTCGCTGATCGTCCCGAAGCGCCAGGCCATGAACCCGAACAGGACCGCGACCAGCGCGAGAGTCAGCACGATACCGAGGAGCACGACGCGGAGCTTGCGTCGCAGGCGGCGCTCCGAAACCGCGTCGGCGCCGTCCACCGGGGTTGCGGTCGACGACGACGGCCTGGCACCGGAGCCCTGGCGGCCCAGACCCAACCGCCACGAGATGGCATCCCAGAGACGGCCGGCACGCCCGGGCGCCGGCTCGGTCGCCGATTCCTCCCCGTAGTAATGGGTGTAGTAGTGCGTGTACGAGGCGTCGGCGACCTCGGACTGCACGTCGTTGAGGACCACGCCCCACACTTTCGCCCGCGCGCTGTCGAGATGAGCCTTGGCCCGTTTCAGGACGAGGCGACCGACCTTCCCCGCCTGGTAGACGAGAATCACGCCGTCGGCCTCGGCGGCCACGATGGCCGCGTCGGTGACGGGCAGCACGGGTGGCGTGTCGATGAGGACGATGTCGTACTCGTTGCGGACCTCGCGCAGGAACTGGCTCATCGACGGGGCCGACAGCAGCTCGGACGGGTTGCCCGGCACCGGGCCGGCTTCGATGATGTGCAGGTTGTCGAGACCAGGAGAGGCCATGATGTCTTCCATCTCGAACCGGCCCATCAGGATGTCGGCGACGGTACGGATGCAGTCGCGCCAGCGGGCTCGCCCGACCAGGATGTCGCTCAGACCCGGCTCGCGCTCGATTCCGAAGAACCGGTGGATGCTGGGCCTCCGCATGTTGGCGCCGATCAGCAGCGTGCGCTGGCCGTTCTGGGCCATGGTGAGGGCCAGGTTCACGATGGTCGTGGTCTTGCCCTCCTGCAGCGTGGGACTGGTCACCACCAGCAGCTTGCCGTCGCGCTCCGCGCGCATGAACTGGATGTTCGTGCGCAGGGTCCGGTAGGCCTCGGCCACCGGGGACTTGGGATCGAAGTGCGTGATGAGGAGGGCATTGCTCCGCAGCGCTTCGGGGTCCATCTGGGCCAGGCCCGGCCGGCGCTCGACCAGACGCGCCATGATCTCCCGGGCGTCGATGTGGGGAACGATGCCGAGGACCGGCACCTGCAAGTAGCTCTCGACGTCCTCGATGGTGCCGATCGACGTATCGAGGGTCTCCTGCACGAAGGCCAGGACCAGGCCCAGCATCAGCCCCAGGACGGCGCCCACCAGGAGGGTGCTGAACGCCTCGCCGCCGGCCGGCGCGGCGGGCTCGGTGGCCGGCCGGATGATCGTGACCTCCTCGACGCCCTCCGATTCCTTGATCAACGCCTCCTGGTGTTTCGTCTTGAGCAGCGTCAGCAAATCGTCGTTGACCTTGGCGTCACGTTGCAGCCGCTGCAGGCCGAGCTCGACGGCCGGCAGCTCGCGGTTGCGCTGGAGCAGCTCGCCCATCTGCCGGTTCAGGATGTCCTCGCGGCTGCGCAGGAGCGCGACCTGGGCGCGGATCTCCCGACCCATCTCCGACCGCACCTCGCGCATCCGGTCCTCCAGGGCTTGCAGCCGGGGATGCCGATCGGTGACCTCGAGCGCCAGGTTGTTGCGCTCCAGCATGAGCTCCACCTGGGCCGTCTGCAGCTTCTGCAGCGCCGGGTTGGCGCTCTCCACGAACACCCGCTCACCGGGGCCGGCGGAGTTGGCGCGCCCCAGTCGCTCCTGGGCCAGCTCCAGCTCGGTCCGCTGCTGGCGGGTCTTCTCGATATCGCCGCGGAGCTGGGTGAAGACGGACAGGAGCACCGAGCCCTCGGCGCCGGGCGCGATGATGCGGTTGGCCTCCCGGAACGCCCACACGCCTTCCTCGGCGCGCTTGACCCGACCCTCCACGTCCCGCAGCTGAGCCTCGATGAACTTGCGGGCCTCGGTGATGCGGGAGTTGCGGACGGCCCGGTTGTAGTCGCGGTAGGCCTGCGCGGTGGTGTTGGCCAGGTCCCGAGCCTCGCGCGGGCTCGTCGACGTGGCAGTGATCTCGATGATGCTGGTGTTGGGGACCCGGGTCGTGGCGATCTTGCCGGCGATGGCGTCGAGGGCGGCGGTGAAGGCCTTCGACTCTCTGAAGGGCTGCCCGGGGGTCGGCTCGGGCAGCCGGCCCAGCCGCCGCGCGACTTCCTCCAGGATCGGATAGCTCTTGATGAGGGCGGCCTGCGTCTCGATGGAGTCGGCCGAGGAGTAGGAGAGCACCTCGACCAGGAGTCCGGACAGCGAGGCCGACTGCTCGAACTTCACCGTGGCCGTCGCCTCGTACACCCGCGTGTTGCGCATGGCGAACACGTAGCTCAGGCCCATCACCAGCAGCGTGGAGACGATGATGATGACCTTGCGCCGACGGATGATCAGCCAGTAGTCCCGCAGGTTCATCTCGTACTGGGCCACTACCGGCGCTCCTGTTCGGGGGCGGGCCCCGTGATGTAGACGAACGGGGCCTCGGCAAGATCGAGGATCCTGGGAGTGGGCAGGCGGCGGCCGCGGGCGTCGTAGAGCTCGACCCGTGGCCGCAACGGGTGGTTGCGGTTCACGGCGACGACGCAACCCACCTCGCCGGTATTGAGCCGGACCAGTGTGCCCGGCGGGAAGACGGAGACCTCGTTGAGGAGCGCCTTGATGCAGGCGGGCGGAAAGGCCTCGTGCCTGGAGCGCACGATCTCCCGGATGGCTTCGTGGGGCCGCAGACCGGGCTCCAGCGACGACGGCAGGGTGAACCCGGTGTAGGTGTCCACGAGGCCCAGGATCTTGGCCTGGGGATGAATGGCCGCCCCGCTCAGCGCCTGGGGAAAACCCTGGCCATGCTCCCGCTCGTGGTGGTGCAGCACGATCTCGGCCAGGCTCTCGAACGGCGCCGCCCAGCCTCGAAGCAGATCCGCGGCCACGCGGGGATGGGCACGATGCTGGTGTTGCTCATCGGGCCCCAGGCTCTCCGGACGTCTGCGCAGCGCCGGAGGCAGCCGCCAGAGTCCGATGTCCATCAGCGCGCCGGCCATGCCGAGCTCGAGCAGCTGCGGGCGGCTGAGGCTCAGCGTGATGCCCACGCGCATGGCCAGCACGGCCACGCGGGCCTGGTGCACGGCGAGATAGTCCGCACCGGCGGGCACGGCCGCCCGGTTGGCGACCCAGAATAGCTCACCCGACCGCTCGAGGGCGTCCAGCGCGCCGGCGACGCGTTGCTCCAGCTCGGCCCAGGGGATCGACGAGCTCGGCGCCCGCGCGCGGTCGCGGACCGATTCCAAGAAGCTGACGAGCGACTGGAAGACGTGCTCGGCGCTCGGCGCGTCCGCCCGGGCCGGCGCGGCCTCGGCCACCGTGGTGGGAGGCGGAGGCGAAGGTGCGGATGCCGGCGGGGGCGGCGGCCAGCGGCCGCCCAGGCGGAGCAGATCGCTCAGCCTGACCATCAGTCGGCGCCCGCCCGGTCGTGAATCACCTGGGCGATGATCGCCTCATCGATCTCCCGGGCCGCCCGGGACGACCCGATGAGCAGCGCCACGTCGCAGATGTTGTTGATCTCGCGCGGGGTCCCGCCGGTGAAATCGAAGATGCGCTTGACCGCGTGATCGGTGAAGATTCGGCGCGTCTGTCCGGCCATGCGCAACCGGTGGGCGATGTAGTTGGCGGTGTGCGTGTCGTCGAGGGTGTTGAGGTGATAGCGAATGGCGATCCGCTGAGCCTGCGGATCCGGCTCGCCAGCTCGAGGGAGCCGATCGGCAGCAGCGTCACCAGGAAGCGGTCGTCGGTCTGAAAGTTCAGGAGGAGGCGAAGCTCTTCGAACACGGCGTCGTCCTGGATGAGCTGAGCCTCGTCCACGATGACGACGGTGTCGCGCCCGGCCCGGAAGTTGCGGAAGAAGACGTCCTGGAGGCCGTGCAGCAGGTCCTGCTTGCTCCAGTCGCCGGTCAGCAGCGCGCAGCCCTTGCGCTGGCGGACCGCATACACCAGGCGTATGAGAGCCTCTTCGTGCTCCGGGGACAGGTAGAAGAACTTGGGGTTCGGCGAGTTGTCGAACGGCGATTCGCTGAGCCCCCAGAACGCCTCGTACACGTCAGTCTCGGAACAGGAAATACAGCGCCGTGTACGCGGTGATGATGGACGCGACCGCCTGGGCGATGGCCAGGTAGTCGTGGTACCAGCGTACCGAGACCTCGGGCACGGTCACCACGGCTCCCGCCTCCAGCGGGGGAGCCTGAGCCAGCGCGTACGACCGCCCGTTGCGGAACGTCACCGAGGCGTTCTTGAAGCGGGCGCGGACCGTCGGTCCGCCGGCCAGGGCCAGGTACTCCCGTGGGGTCAGGTCGGGGCGGAAATCGACGGCGCCCGGCGTCCGGACCTCCCCCAGCACGTACACCTTGTCCTCGGCCACCGGGAGCGTGAGCACGTCGCCGTTTTCCAGTGCGATGTTCTGGGTGTCATCCTTCTCCACGAGAAGCCGGTGGAGATCGACCGGGATGCGCTGGCGGGGGCCGCCCACGCCGGTCCGGTCGACGAAGGCGAGCCGGAGGTCGGCATGGGCCGCGGCGCCCCCCGCCCGGCCCACGATGTCCTTGACGCGGTCGCCGCGGGCCAACTCGAAGCGCTGGACGATCGTGGGCCGGCCCGCCGTCGTCGTGCGGCTCGATTCCGGCGTGCCATTGAAGGCGCCGCGGACCTCGAGGACGTCCTGCAGCACCCCGAGCAGCGGCACGAACAGCATGTCGCCGGGGTGGAGCGGCACGTCGGTGGGCCTGGCCCGGGCCAGATCCAGCGAAATCGTCTCCTGCCGGCCGTCGGGCAGCAGACGCGTGAGGCGGGCCTCGCTGGTGGCGGCGGTCTGGCGTACGCCGCCGGTGAGGTCGAGAATCTCGGCGAGGGTGCCCCCCGGGCTGATCTCGTATTCGCCGGGCCGACGCACGGCGCCGCTGAGCGTCACGTAGCCGCCACGGGGGGGGACATGAATCCGCATGCCCTCTTCGGCCAGGGGGTTCTGGTCGAGATCGCCGCGAAGCTCGAAGCGCAACAGATCGATCTCGCTCTGGCCCGAGCGGTCCTGCAGCATGACCCGGCGGACGCTGCCCCGCGGCGTGATACCCCCGGCAGCCAGGACGAGATCGTGGACGCGCCGCAACGCGGAGGTCTGGATCGCCCCCGGGCGCTCCACCTCGCCCGACAGGATGACCTCGAAGCAGCGCGGAATGGCCACGGAGAGCGTCACGTTCGAGTAGCGCAGCACCCCGCGCACGCGCTCGGCGACGCGACGATTCGCCTCACGCAGGGTGAGACCGCCCATGGACAGCCCGCCGAGTGGTGGAATGCTGGCCACGCCTTCGGGATCGATCACCAGCTGCTGGCGGGTCACGTCGATCCGGCCGGTGGTCTGCACGTCGAGCACATCGCCCGGCCCCAGCTTGTAGTCGGCGGGCACGCGGGGAAAGACCGATCCCACAGCGGGCTGCATGCACGGGTCGGCCCTGGAGATCGCGCCCCCGCCCGGCGAGCGCACGAGGAAATCCGGCGCCGGCGGCTGTGGTAACTGCAACGATGGTACGGGAGGCGCGGGCGCGCCGGGCGCCCTGGGCTCCGGCGCTCCGGGGGACACGGGGCCCTGCGCTACAGCGATTGAGGGGGCGAGCAAGGACGTCACGAGCAGCAGCGAGAGCGCAGCACGGGCTTGAGACCGTACGTCGCGACGGCCCATCTTATGCACTAGGGAAATTCTCCCCTTTCGACTCTTTGAGGGTCAAGAAAAAAGCATTAATTTTGGGATACTTCGCTTGACACCGGGCACTCGGGAACCTAATATCCCGCAGCGAAGATCATGACCCCATGACGCCCAAATCGGCCCGCGCGTTGCTGCTCGCCGCTGTGCTTTTCGCCTGTCTCGGCGGCGGGTTCTGGGCCCACGCCCTGTGGATGAGCTCCCGTCGGCAGCCCGTGCCGCCGCCGCCGTCGCCGCTGGCGACGGCCGACACCCTACAGGCTGCGTTCGTCACGGTGGCCGAGCGCGTACGGCCCGCCGTCGTGCACATCGGGACCGTGCAGATGGCGCGACCGCGGCGGCCACCCGCCACCCCGGAGCCGCCTACCGATGATCCCTTCTTCAAGGAGTTCTTCGACCAGTTCTTCGGGCGCGGCCGACCGGGCGCCCCGGGCGAGTTCCGTCAGCCCGGCCTGGGCTCGGGGGTGATCATCGATCGCCGGGGTTACGTCCTGACCAACTTCCACGTCATCAAGGGCGCCGACGCGGTCACCGTGAGGCTCTCCTCCAAACGGGAGTATCGCGGCCGCATCGTGGGCACCGATGCCAAGACCGATCTGGCCGTCGTGCGCTTCGAGCCCGACAGCGAGCTGGCCGTCGCCAGCCTGGGGAACTCCGATGCCTTGCGGGTCGGCGAGTGGGCCATCGCCATCGGCAATCCGTTCGGCCTCGACCAGACCGTGACCGTCGGCGTGGTGAGCGCGACGGGGCGCTCCGACGTCGGCATCGCCAGCTACGAGAACTTCATCCAGACCGACGCCTCCATCAACCCCGGTAACTCCGGTGGCCCGCTCATCAACCTCCGCGGCGAGGTCATCGGGATCAACACGGCCATCGTGGCCACCGGCCAGGGGATCGGCTTCGCCATCCCCGCCAACATGGTGCGGCGGGTGATGGATCAGCTGATCGATCGGGGAAAGGTGACGCGTGGCTGGCTCGGCATCGCGTTGCAGCCCCTCACGGCCGAGCTGGCCGAGGCCCTGGGGACGACGGGCACGCGAGGCGCCGTCGTCTCGCGCATCTATCCCAACAGCCCCGCCGCCGCCAGCGACATTCGACCGAACGACGTGGTCGTGAGCTTCAACGGCATCAGCATCGACGACTATCACCATCTGCAGCGGCTGGCCGCCGAGGCCGAGGTGGGGCGCAGCGTGAAGCTCGAGATCGTGCGCGAGCGCAAGCCGCGGACGGTGGAGCTGAAGGTCGCCGAGGCTCCGGATACCGCTGGAGCTGCGCGCTAAGCACGCCGGGCCGGTGTGGTCCCGGGCGGGGGGTGCTGGGGAGGGGTCGTGGGACCACGCCGTTTGCGTCCGTCGACGGTTTGCGGCTGGGCTCCATCGAACCGGCGTAGTCCGCTCTCAGGGAGAGGGAAACGGGTCCCACGACC
>DASTFB010000007.1 GCA_035709005.1 Candidatus Methylomirabilota bacterium
AAGTTGCTCCCAACGAGAGCCAAAGCGGCCCAAAGCCACTTACGCCCTGGATCTGCGAGGTCTGCCAGGGCTTCACGGCCTCGAGCGGCCCCATGAACATCTCGTAGAGCCGGAGCGCGTCGGCGCCGTACTCCCGCACGATGTCGTCGGGACTCACGACGTTGCCCCGCGACTTCGACATCCGCTCGTTGTCCTCGCCCAGGCTTGTCCCCCCGCGGGCCTCGATCTCGAGATGGTCGCAGGCCATGTCTTGTTGTACCTCGTTGCGGCGGAGCCGCCTAGTTCAGCGCGCCTTCCAATTCTTGACTTCGGCCTCTAAACTCTTGCAAACCCGTGGAAGGCAGGGTCCGTCGATGGAAGAGGCGAAGAAGGGGAGGTTCAGCGCCGGTCCGTTGACCTTCGCCGTCCGCCACGAATTGTGGGACGGCAACATCCAGGATCATCCGGATCAGGGCGTCGCCATCCTGGTGATGGCGGACGTCGCCGGCAAGGAGACAGCGCTGCTGCGGTTCAACTGCTTCGACTTCGAGAGAAGTTACGTCTACGGCCCGGAAAATGCGGACTTGCGTGCTGAAGGGCCAGCGATGCTCGGGGGCGCGGCCACGACGAATCTCTACCGGATGGACTCGACCGTCGACGGCAACCCGATCGGCTGGACGATCCGCACCTTGGGGACGAAGCTGCCGAGAATGCTGGGGCGCGCGGGCTATTCGCAGATTGCCGAGCTGGTCGACATGGCGGCGGTGACGGCGGTCCTCCCGGATGTCGAAGCCTGTGCCCGCGAACTACGTGCGACGAAGCGCAACACCGTCAAGCACAACCGCGGCACCCATATCTTCGAGGCTGGCAACATCCGATTTGGGCTCGAAATGAGGCGGCTGGCGATGGGCGATGGCGGTCTCGCGATCCATGTCCTAGCCGATATCGGCGGGACGCCGGGCAAGAAGTACACGGAGGAAACCGAGCTCCTGGCTTTTGATCACTTCTGGAACGGTGCGCACTACCACTACGGCCCGCGCAACAAGAACCATCGCATCTACTGGGATCGCACCCTGGTCGAGGATCCGCTCGCCTGGACGCTGGAGCAGTTCGAGAAGGGCAAGCTGCCGGCGATGATCGAGCGCGCCGGCTATCCAGGGGTGGCGGCGGATCTCGACGTCGAGAAGATCGCCTCGGTGCTGCCGGCGATGAAGAAGCAGGCGCTCGATATGTGGGAGCAGGGGCGGCGGCTGACCGGTCATCCCGGGCTGCCGCTGGAGCCGACTCCGAACCTCGGGGCCGCTGATTGACACTGTCAGTTCTCGATCTCGCTCCCATCCTTCAGGGCGGCACGCCGGCAGAGGCCTTCCGGCACTCGCTGCAGCTGGCGCAGCACGCGGAGCAGCTGGGCTACCGGCGGTTCTGGCTGGCCGAGCATCACAACATGCCCGGGATCGGCAGCGCGGCCACCTCCGTGCTCATCGGCCACGTGGGGGCGGGCACCTCGCGCATCCGGATCGGCGCCGGGGGCATCATGCTGCCGAACCACGCGCCGCTGCAGGTGGCCGAGCAGTTTGGCACGCTGGAGGCGCTGTTCCCCGGGCGCATCGATCTCGGCCTGGGGCGCGCCCCGGGCACGGACCAGGCCGCTGCGTTCGCCTTGCGGCGCACACTGCACGTCGATCCCAACAACTTCCCCAACGACGTGCTCGAGGTGATGGAGTTCCTGGCCGACCCGCGACCGGGGCAGGCCGTGCACGCGGTGCCCGGCGCCGGCCTGCGGGTGCCCATTTGGATTCTCGGGTCCAGCACGTTCGGCGCCGAGGTGGCCGCGGCGCTGGGCCTGCCGTTCGCGTTCGCCTCACACTTCGCGCCCGCGATGCTCTTCGACGCGATCGGCATCTATCGGGAGCGCTTCCGGCCATCGGCCCAGCTGGCCGCCCCATACGTGATGCTGGGGGTGAACGTGGTGGCGGCGGACACCGACGACGAGGCGCGATTCCTGGCCTCGTCGGGGCGCCAGTCGTTCGCCAGCCTGCGCTCCGGTCGGCCGATCCAGCTGCCGCCGCCGTCGAAGGAGTGGGAGCGCGACCTGCGCGATGCCGGCGATCCGCTTCGGCGGTCGCGCGTCTCGTTCGTCGGCGCGCCGGGCACCGTGGCCGCGGAGATGCGCGAGTTCGTGGAGCGCACGCAGGCCGACGAGCTGATGGTCGTGTCGCACATCTACGATCAGTCGGCCCGCCTGCGGTCCTACGAGATCGCCGCGGCGACGATGACCGAGTCGCCGAGTGGCCGGCCCTCTTGATCAACCGTGCTGTCGCGCTTCGAATTCGGCGAACTCGCCCATGAAGGGCGCGGCGATGTCCGCGTTGACCTTGCAGTCCAGAAGGATGGGGCCGTCCGGCTTGCCCAGCACCGGTCCGAGCGCGCGCAGGTCGTCCAGGCTGCGGATCGTGTACGCCTGAAACCCGAACGCCTCCGCCACCGCCGCGAACTCCACGTCCGGAAACACCGACTTGCCGACGGGGAGCTTGCGCAGGGCCAGGAAGTGCAGCTCGGCCCCGTACGCGCAGTCGTTCATCAGCACGATGATCAGCGGGATGTCTTCCCGGCTCACCGTCTCCAGCTCGCTCATCGTCATGAGGAAGCCGCCGTCCCCGATCACCAGCACGGTGGGGACACGCGGGCGCCCCTTCGCCACCCCCAGCGCCGTGCCGAAGCCGAGCCCGATGGACGCGAACTCGCTCGTCATCTTCAGATGGTCGGGCGTGGGCACGGTGAGGTAGGGCAGGATGCCGAGGAAGTTCCCCGCGTCGTAGACGACATTGCGCTCCCGGGGCAGCAGCCCGTCGAGCTCGACGCCCAGCGCCCGGGGATCCACGGTGCGGGGGGTGTGCGCCGCCTCGAAGTCCCGGGTGACGTCGAAGCCGGCGATGGTGGCCAGGCTCTCGGCGGTGTGAAAGGGCTTCTCGGAGCTGCGCCGCCCGGGCAGCGCGGCCAGCAACTGCTCGGCCACCCGCCGGGCGTCGCCCACCACCGCCACGTCCGCCGTGGTCCACCGCCCGATGTGGGCGCGCACGGTGTCGACCTGGATGATGGGGACCGCAGGCACGGAGGCCCCGAAGCTCATGGTGAGGAAGTTGAGCCCGGCGCCGAACACCAGCACGCAATCGGCCTGGTCCATCATGCGCCGCCCCATCGTGTGGGAGAACGACCCCAGAATGCCCAGGTTGTACGGATGGCCGTGGAACATGTCCTTGCCGCGGGCCGAGGTCATCAGCAGGGCGCCGATCTTCTCCGCCAAGGCCTGCAACGCCTCCTTCGCCCCCGCTCGATGCGCGCCGAGGCCAGCCACGATGACGGGACGCCGGCTCTTGCTCAGGAGCGTCGCGGCGGAGTCGATGGACTGCTGGCGCGCGGCCGCCGGCTCGCCGGCCGGGATGAGCCGCGCCGGGGCCGGCCCCCAGACCTCCACGTTCGCCATCTGGACGTTGGTGGGCAGGAGCAGCGCCGCCAGCGCTCCATGACTGGCGGCGGCCACCGCGTCGGCCAGGGTCTGGCGCGCGGTCGCCGCGCTGGCGGCCGTGAAGCAGGTGAGTCCCGCGGCCCCCAGGACGGCCTGCGCGTTGAAGCCCTTGTAGTCGGGGCCGATGCCGTTGACGGCGCCGCCCCCGACGGCGGCGTCGCCGTAGATCACCAGCACGCGCGAGCCCATGCGGCTGGCCGCCACG
>DASTFB010000008.1 GCA_035709005.1 Candidatus Methylomirabilota bacterium
TCAGGGCTTCTTCCACACCGCCTCGATCTCGGCCCGGAACCGCTGCTTGAGCGTCTCCGATCGCTTGGCCGCCACCGCCTCGTCATAGACGTTGGCGACCTCGCCGTCGAAGTACGACCGCACACCGCCGGTGAATTCCACGGCCTTCTCCGCCGTGGACCCGGGCGGTCCCTGGACGCGGAAGCGGGGCGTGATGGGGAACAGACCGCGCTCCATGAAGACCTTCTGGCCGCGCTCGGTGAGCAGGAACTCGACGAAAGCGCGGGCCGCCTGGGGATGACGGGCGCCGGCCAGGATCGCCATGGGTTCGGGCGTGACGAAGGCGTTCTTGGGAGCCACGAACTTGATGTCGAAGCCGGCCAGTCGTTCCTCGAACGCCATGTACGAAGGCACGGCGAAGCCCGCCGCGTACTCGCCTTTGGCCACCACGCTCGGCACGTCACGACTGCGCGCGGTGAAGTGCCCGGTGTTGGCGGCCAGGCGCTTGAGCCAGGCCCAGCCTTTCTCCTCACCCAGCATGGAGAGCATCACCTCGTAGGTCGCATTCGACGACGAGGAGCGGGTGGGGGCGCACTGGGCCACTTCACCGCGGAGCTTGGGATGCAGGAGATCCTCCCAGTCCTTGGGCTCGGGGACACCCAGCCGCTGCAGCCGCCGAGGATGGTAGACCAGCCCGTACGGCTCGAGGGCGGTGCCCACCCAGTAGCCGTCCTTGTCCTTGAGGGGGACGGGCTTGGGCTTGCCGATCGAGGCCGGGATGGAGTCCCAGGCCTCGCGCCCGATCCCGACCTTCTGGAGCAGCTTCTGCTCGACCAGCTTCTCGAAGAGCGCCGATTCGCCGCCCCAGAAGATGTCGGCCTCCGGCCGGCCCTTCCACTCGACGATGCGTCCGTAGGCGATCGGCGTGCCGGCCGGAATCGCGTTGACCTTCACGTTGACGTTCCAGGTCTGCCGGGCGTAGTCGGCGAAGGCCTTGAGGGCGGCGTCGTGGATGAACTTCGACACCGGGGTGATGAGCACGAGCTCGTCCTCGATGGGAGCAGACACCGCCGCCGAGACGGCCCCGAGCACCAGCAACACCGCGAGCACGAGCATCCCGAATCGTCGCATCGCTTGTCTCCTCCTAGTCTTGGGCACGCGCCCAGGCCCGCGCCCGCTCCACGGCTCGCCGCCAGCCTTCGTAGCGCTCGGCCCGCGCGGCCGCATCCATCGCGGGGGCGAACGTGCGCGCGATCGTCGTCCGCCCGGCCAGCGCGTCGAGCGAGCTCCAGAGGCCGGCGCCCAGGCCGGCCAGGTAGGCGGCGCCGAGTCCCGTGGTCTCGACGACCGCCGGCCGCAGCACGGGAATGCCCAGAATGTCCGCCTGAAATTGACAGAGGAAATCGTTGGCCGCCGCCCCGCCGTCCACCCGCAGCTGGCGAGCCGGGAACCCGGCGTCGGCCGCCATCACCTCCAGCACGTCGCGGCTCTGGTAGGCGATCGCCTCCAGCGCCGCCCGCACCAGGTGGGCGGCCGTCGTGCCACGCGTCAAGCCCACCACGGTGCCCCGCGCGTACATGTCCCAGTAGGGCGCGCCCAGGCCGACGAAGGCCGGGACGAAGTACACGCCACCGGTGTCAGCCACCGATCCGGCCAGCGCCTCGCTCTCGGCTGCCGTGCGGATCACCCCGAGCCCGTCGCGGAGCCACTGCACGGCGGCCCCGGCGATGAAGATGCTGCCCTCGAGAGCATACGTCGTCGTCGACCCGATGCGCCACGCGATCGTCGTGACCAGCCCGTGCCCGGATGCCACCGGCGCGTCACCGGTGTTGAGCAGCACGAAGCCCCCCGTGCCGTAGGTGTTCTTGGCCATGCCCGGCTGGTAGCAGGCCTGGCCGAAGAGCGCGGCCTGCTGGTCGCCGGCGATGCCGGTGATGGGCACCCCTCGGGGAAGCCACCCGAGCTCGACGCTCTCGCCGAAGCTCCCCACCGACGACTGCACCCGGGGCAGGACCGACGCCGGCACGCCGAGCACGCCGAGCATCTCCGGACTCCAGTCGACCTTGCCCAGATCGAACAGGAGCGTTCGAGACGCATTGCTCACGTCGGTGGCGTGGACCCCGCCTCCGGTGAGCTTCCAGAGCAGCCAGCTGTCCACGGTGCCGAAGGCCAGGTCGCCGCGCTCGGCCCGCGGCCGCGCTCCCGGCACGTGGTCCAGCAGCCAGCGCAGCTTGGTGCCGGAGAAATAGGCATCCAGGACGAGGCCGGTGGTCCGGCGGACGCGTGCCTCGTGACCGTCTCGGCGGAGACGATCGCACATCTCGGCCGTGCGCCGGCACTGCCACACGATCGCCCGGTGCACCGGCGTGCCGCTCGCCCGCTCCCACAGCAGCGTCGTCTCCCGCTGGTTGGTGATCCCGACCGCCCCCACCTCACGGCCGGCGACGCCGGCGGTCTTGAGAGCGGCCTGGGCCGCCAGCTGGGTCGTCTCCCAGATCTCGGCGGGATCGTGCTCGACCCACCCGGGTTGGGGAAAGTGCTGAGGGAGCTCCGCGTAGCCGCGGGCCCGCACCCGACCCTCGGGATCGACGATCAGCGCCGTCGAGCCGGATGTGCCCTGGTCGAGGGCCAGCACGTAGGGCCGCGTCATCCGAGCCTCGGCGCCGGCGGCAGGCCGCCTGCTGTCATCGGCCGACCACGCGCAGAGCCAGGTCGGGTCGATCGCTGATGACGATGTCCACCCCCAGTCCGATGGCCCGGCGGAGATCGGCCTCCGCATTCACCGTCCACGCGGCCAGCAGCAAGCGAGCCCGCCGAGCCGCCGTCGCCATCGCGACATCGATGAGCCGGTGGTCGACGCCGACGGCGGCCGCGCCCAGGTCGACGGCCCGGGCGACCGTCGCCCCCGGAGCGACCCGCTCACACCCGACCCCGCCCCGCTCGACGAGGAGCACCGTGCGCACCGTCGCGTCCAGGTCGCGCACGCGGCGCAGGGTCGCCGGCTCGAAGGCCATGATCAGGGTTCGCCGGGCGAGCCCGTGCTCGCCGAGGAGGGCCAGCACGCGCTCCTCGATACCCGGATACCGCCGGCCGCGCTCGTCGACTTTGATTTCCAGCAAGAGGCCGGCCCGGCTCGGGGCCACGATCTCGAGGAGATCGCCAAGGGCGGGGATGGGCTCCTCGGTCAGGCTTCCGTCCGGGGCCCGGAGCCGCCACTGCAGGAGATCCGCGCGGCGGGTCCGGCCGACTGCTCCCGTACCGCTGGTCGTGCGGTCCAGGGTGGCGTCGTGCAGCACCACGACTTCGCCGTCAGCGGTCAGGTGCACGTCGGTCTCGACGTCGTCGACCCCCAGGGCGAGCGCGTTGCGATAGGCGGCCAGGCTGTTCTCCAACCACAGGAGGGCGCCGCCCCGGTGAGCCGCCACCCGGGGGCCGGCCCCGCCCGCGGGCAGGAGCGCGGACCCCAGCGTCAGACCGAACAGGGCGAGCCCGCTCATCATCGTCCCGGTATTCGCCTGGCGAGGTCGGGCCGATCGGTCGTCAGCACGCGCGGTGCTGGCCTAGTCGCGGAAGCGCCGGGCGCGTGCGACGTGGGCGTGATAGGCGTCGAGCTCGGCCTGCAGGCGCCGCGGCGTCCATCCCGCCAGCTGGGCCATGCGCCGCGCGATCGCCTCGGCGCAGTCGAGACCCTGACAGCGGCTGGTACCGATCCCGGTCCGGCGGAGCAGCACGTCTTGCAGCGAAGCGGCCAGCTCGTCGTGCACCGCGGTGTGGAGCTGGGCCACGATCTCGGGATTCTGCGGACAGAGCAGCTCCGCCCCGCCCGGCACCTTACCGGCCAGCTCCATGACCCGCCGGTAGCCGCGACCGTAGGTCGCCACCAGCACTTCCAGTGTCTCGCGACCCAGACCGGAGGCGGCCATCTCCGGCGTGACGTCGAGCCAGGTCCGGGTCTCCACACGGCCCACCTCGCCATCCACGCCATCGAGCATGAGGCGGTCCGTCCGACCGGCGACCGAACGCTCCAGCGTTCTGAGGACTCGATCGCCGAGCTCCGCGGCCAGGCTCCGGTAGCAGGTGAGCTTGGTTCCGGTGATCGACAGCAGCGTGCCGGCCGCCTCCGGCACGATCCGGTGGACCCGAGACACGTCGGAGGCGCGTCCGCCCTCCTCCCAGGACAGCGGCCGGACTCCGGCATACGTGTAGGCCACTTGCTCGGGACTGACGCGATGGTCGGGCACGGTCTTGCGCACCTCGCCGAGCAGGTACTCGACTTCCTGCCGCGTCGCGGCCAGCCTGTCGAGGTCGCCGTCGAAGTCGGTGTCGGTGGTGCCGACCAGCGAGAAGTCGCGCCACGGAATCACGAAGATCATGCGGTCGTCACTCGTGCTCTGATAGATCGCCCGCTCGCTGAGCCGCGGCAGCAAGCAGTGGATTCCCTTCGTCCGCCTCACGATCCGGGCCCCGCGCTCGGTGATGCCGGCCCGCTGGCGGATCAGGTCCACCCACGGCCCCGTCGCGTTGACGATCACCTTACCCCGCAAGGTGACCATCCGGTCGGTGAGGAGGTCACGCGCCTTGACGGCCACCAGGCCTCCGTGGCGGTCGCGCAGGAACTCTTCGGCCTCGGCGTAGTTGAAGGCCCGGGCCCCGTGACGGCAGGCCGACAGGATGTTCTCCAGGCAGAGCCGCTCGGGAAACAGCAGGAGATCGTCGAAGTAGTAGCCGGCGCCTTTGAGATCGCGGGCGCGCAGCGCCGGCTCCAGACTGAGGGCGTCGACCGGGGCCAGCACGCGGGAGCGCTCGCGCCCGCGCCGCGGCGCCAGCCAGTCGTACAGCCGCAGCCCGATCCGCACCTTGATGACGCTGCGCGAGGACTCTCGGTACACCGGCACCAGGAAGGGCAGCGGACGCACCAGGTGGGGAGCCAGCCGCCTGAGCGTTTCGCGCTCGCGGAGCGACTCCCGCACCAGCCCGAAGTCGAACAGCTCGAGGTAGCGGAGACCGCCGTGGATCAGCTTCGAGGATCGCGAGGTCGTGCCGGAGGCGAAATCCCCCTTGTCCAGCAGGGCCACCGACACGCCGCGCAGGGCGAGGTCACGGGCGGCGCCGGCCCCGGCCACGCCGCCGCCGAGAATGATGACATCGTAGTCGCCATCGGTCAGCTCGATTGCCCGCGCCATGGCTCGAGAAGGTCCCGAATGGATCGTATCACGGCGTCCGGCGCCACCTCGGCGATGCGGGGATCGTCGCCGCCCGTGACACCGCTCAGCACCAGCACGGTCGCGAGCCCCCGGTGCTTGCCCATCACGATGTCCGTCTCGATGCGATCGCCCACGATCACGCAATCGGTCGCCGGCACGTCCAGGGCGGCCAGCGCGACGTCCAGGATGATGGGGGAGGGCTTGCCGACGACGATGTCGACGACTCGCGTGGTGACGGCCTCCACCGCGGCGATCATGCCAGCGCAGTCCGGGATCTCGCCGTCCTCGGTGGGACAGGTGCGGTCGGGATTGGTGGCGATCAACCGGGCACCGCTGCGGCGAACGGCCTGCAGGGCCGTGTTCAGCTTGGCGTAGTCGAAGGTGCGGTCGAAGGCGATCACCACCCAGCGCACGTGATGGTCCCGGCGCACCTCGAAGCCGTGCGCCGCCAGCTCGGCGATGAGCGGCGGCTCCCCGATGACGAAGACCGGCGCCCCCGGATCGAGGGCGTGGAGGTGGCGAGCCAACACCAGCGTGGCCGTGATCACGTCCTCGGCCCGGGTGGGGATGCCCAGCGCGGTCAGCTTGCCGGCGTAATCCGCGCGCGTCTGGAGCGGCTTGTTGGAGAGGAAGGCGACGCGGCGGCCGGCCTCGCGCAGGCTCAGGATCGCGTCAGCGGCGCCGGGGATGAGGGCGTCGCCCCGGTACACGGTACCGTCCAGGTCGAAGAGCCAGCCGCGGTGGGGGAGCTGCCGGAACAGCGCGGTCACGGCGAGCGCCCACCGGCCATCCCGACGCCGTTAGCGCAGCAGCGGAGCGACCGCGGCCGCCGCGAGGTCGGCGAAGGGCGCCGGGACGACGCCGAGCAGCACGATGCCGACCAGCGCGATGGTCAATCCGAGCACGCCGGCGAACGACGGCGTCGGCGCGGCGGTGGCGCCTTCGGGCTCGCGCATGTACATCTGAACGATCACCCGCAGGTAATAGTAGGCGGCCAGCGCGGAGTTCAGCACCGCAATGACGGCGAGCCAGACGAATCCTGCCCGGACGGCGGCCCCGAAGAGATAGACCTTCCCCACGAAGCCGGCCAGCGGGGGGATGCCGATCAGCGAGAGGAGGAACAGGCTCAGGGCCAGGGCCAGCACGGGGTGTCGCCGGCCGAGCCCGGCATAGTCTCGCACGTTGACCGCCTCCT
This sequence comes from Candidatus Methylomirabilota bacterium, assembly GCA_035709005.1. Taxonomy (NCBI): domain Bacteria; phylum Methylomirabilota (SeqCode); species Candidatus Methylomirabilota bacterium. Next base: position 6,379 of record DASTFB010000008.1, read on the forward strand.
CGCCGGCCCGCTCGCACAGGGCGATCACGCCGAACGTGCCGGCCGTGGTGAAGGTGTAGGCGAGCAGGTAGAAGAGCACGGCGCCGGCGCCCGACGGCCCGCCGGCCACGACCCCCACCAGCATGTAGCCCACGTGGGCCACCGAGGAGTAGGCCAGCATGCGCTTGAGGTTGGACTGGGCGATGGCCACGACGTTGCCGACCGTCATGGTGAGCGCGGCCAGCGCCCAGAACACCGGGGTGGCGTCGGCCTGGACCGTGCGCAGCCCGGCTACCACCAGCCGGATGAGGGCCGCGAACACCGCGGCCTTGGAGCCGGTGGCGATGAAGGCGGTGACGCTGGTCGGCGCCCCCTGGTAGACATCGGGCGCCCACATGTGGAACGGCACCGAGGAGATCTTGAAGCCGAAGCCGACCAGCAGCAGGCCCAGGCCGATCAGGACGAGCGGCGTGCGCGGCGTGGCGGCGACGCGATCGAAGTTCGTGGAGCCCGCCGCCCCGTACAGGAGCGCGATGCCGTAGAGCAGGAACGCCGAGGCGAAGACGCCCAGCAGAAAGTACTTCATCGACGCCTCGCCGGCGTCCCGCCGCCGCTTGAAGACGCCGGCCAGCACGTAGAGGGACAGCGACATGAGCTCCACGGCCAGGAACACCACGATGAGGTCGTTGGCCGAGGCGAGGAGCAGCATGCCCGAGGTCGCAAAGAGCACCAACGCGTAGTACTCGGCCGAGTCCGCGCCGGCGCGGCGCAGGTAGTCCAGCGACATCAGCACGGCCAGCGCCGCCGCATACGTCACCACCAGGTGGAAGAACAGGGCGTAGTTGTCGAGGACGATCATGCCCCGGAAGCCCGGGCCCCGGCCGCCCCACACCGCCAGCGTCGCCAGCTGCGCGCCGATCAAGCCCGCCAGCGCCAGCAACCCCAGGTGCGCTTTGCGGTCTCGGGGGGGCAGGAGATCCGCCAGCAGCACCAGCACGGCGGTCCCCAGCACGATGAGCGTGGGCAGGACCGTGCCGAGCGCGATGGGAGGCGCGGCGATCGGGGTCATCGACTCGCGGCGGCGCGGGTCCCGCCGGTCTTGGACTCCACCTGGGCGATGAGCGCCTTCAGCGAGGCCTCGGTGGGCCCGGTGAACGTCAATGGATAGACGCCGATCCAAACGATCAGCACCACCACGGGCGCCAGGAGGGCCCACTCGCGCCGGTCGAGGTCGGGGAGCCGGCGGTTGTCCTCGTGCTGGACTTCGCCGAAGAAGACCCGCTGGTACATCCACAGCAGATAGACGGCGGCGAAGATGATGCCCGTGGTAGCCACCGCCGCGAGCAGCCGGTTGACCTGAAAGGCGCCGACCAGGACGAGGAACTCGCCCACGAACCCGTTGAGGCCGGGCAGCCCCAGGGAGGACAGCGCGGCGACCAGGAACACCGCGGACAGCGCCGGCATCACCTGCCACAGGCCGCCGAAGTCGGCGATGCGGCGCGTGTGGCGGCGCTCGTAGATCATGCCGACCAGCAGGAACAGCGCCCCCGTGGACAGTCCGTGGTTGACCATCTGGATCAGGCCGCCCGTCATGCCCTGCACGTTGAGCGTGAAGATGCCCAGCACGACGAAGCCCAGGTGGCTGACGCTCGAGTACGCGACGAGCTTCTTGAGGTCGGGCTGGACGGTGGACACCCAGGCGCCGTAGACGATGCCAACGACGGCCAGCGCGAACATCAGCGGACCGAAGGTCAGGCTGGCGTCCGGGAAGAAGGGCAGGCAGAAGCGCAAGAAGCCGTACGTCCCCATCTTGAGCAGGACCGCGGCCAGGATGACGGATCCGGCCGTGGGGGCCTCCACATGGGCGTCGGGCAGCCAGGTGTGGAACGGGAACAGAGGGACCTTGATCGCGAAGGCCAGGGCGAAGGCCGCGAACATGAGGTTCTGGGTCGGCCCGGGCGGGACGACCCACCGGGCCAGGGTGGGAACGTCGAAGGTGTACGTGCCGGTGGCGGCGCCGTGCTGGAAGTAGAGGACCAGGATCGCCACCAGCATCAGGAGCGACCCGGCCATCGTGTACAGCACGAACTTGACGGCCGCGTAGATGCGCTCGGCGCCGCCCCAGACGCCGATGATCACGTACATGGGGATGAGCATGGCTTCCCAGAACACGTAGAAGAGGAACAGGTCGAGGCTCACGAAGACGCCCACCATCCCCGTCTCCAGCACCAGCATGGTGACCACGAACTCCTTGACCCGGTCGTCGATGGCGCGCCAGGCGGAGCCCAGGGCCAGCGGGGTGATGAACGTCGTCAAGAGCACGAGGAGGAGGCTGATGCCATCGAGGCCCAGGTGGTAGCCGACGCCCAGCGTGGGAATCCACGGCAGGTGCTCCACGAACTGGTGGTCGGCGGACGCCCCGTCGAAGGCGAGGTACAGCGGCACCGACAGCACGAAGGTGGCCAGGGCTACGGTCAGGGCCCCGCCGCGCAGCAGGGTTTGCCGTCGACGCGGGACGAAGGCCAGGACGAGCCCGCCCGCGGCCGGAAGGAACGTCACCGCCGTCAGGAGCCCCGGCGTCATCGCATCAGGAGGAAGCCGACCAGGGCCACCGCGCCGACGAGCATCGTCACGGCGTAGTTCACCACGTACCCCGTCTGCAGGCGCCGGCCCGCCGCCGCTCCGGCCACCACGGCCCGGCCCACGCCGTTCACGATGCCGTCGATGATGCCGAGGTCCACCCGGTGCGCCAGGAACACCGAGAGCGCCTGCAGGGGACGGACGATGGCCCGGTCGTAGAGCTGATCGACGTAATAGGCGTTGAGCAGCAGCGCGTGCACCGCCGAGCGCGGGCGTCCGATGCTGTCCGCCCGCACGGGCGTCGCCAGGTAACGGAACCAGGCGACGACGATCCCGGAGGCTACCGCCGCGACGCTCAGGATGCCCAGCCCGAGCGTCAGCATGCCGCTACTCGCGGCCTCGTGCGCCGGGAAGACGGAAGCCAGGAACCGCTCGAAGCGGGTGCCGTGCGCCGAGGGCACGCCGACGGCCCAGCCCGCCACGAAGGTGAGGATGGCCAGCACCCCGAGGGGCAGCGTCATCACGCCTGGCGACTCGTGGACGTAGTGCACCACCTCCCGGGCCATCCGCGGGGGCCCGAAGAAGGCGAGGAAGATCAATCGAAAGGTGTAGAAGGCGGTCAGGAACGCGCCCAGGAGCAGCAGCACCCAGACCGCCGGGTCGTGCAGGAATGCGGCGTGCAGGATCTCGTCCTTGGAGAAGAACCCCGCCAGCGGGGGGACCCCGGCCAGGGCCGCCGCCCCCACCGTCATGGTGATGGTGGTCGTGACCATCTTGGGGGCCAGACCGCCCATCCGGCGCAGGTCCTGCTCGCCGCCGAGGCCGTGGATCACGCTGCCGGCGCCGAGAAAGAGCAGGGCCTTGAAGAACGCGTGCGTCACCAGATGGAAGATGCCGGCCGCGTAGGCGCCCAGTCCGACCGCCGCGAACATGTAGCCGAGCTGGCTGATCGTGGAGTAGGCCAGCACCCGCTTGATGTCCGTCTGCGCGAGCGCAACGGTCGCCGCGAAGAGCGCCGTCGCCACCCCGACCCACAAGACCACCTCCAGGGCAACCCCGGAGCGCTGGAAGATGGTGTGACTGCGGGCGACCATGTACACGCCGGCGGTCACCATGGTGGCCGCGTGGATCAGCGCCGACACGGGGGTGGGCCCCTCCATGGCGTCGGGCAGCCAGGTGTGCAACGGGAGCTGGGCCGACTTGCCGCAGGCGCCCATGAACAGCAGGAGCGCGATCCCCGTCGCCGTAGCCGGTGGAAGGTCACCGGCCCGGGCGAACACCTCACCGTAGTCCAGGGTCCCGAGCGACACCCACAGCCACATCACGGCGAGGCCGAAGCCGAAATCGCCGACCCGGTTGACGACGAACGCTTTCTTGCCGGCCTGGGCCGCGGCCGGGCGCGTGTACCAGAACCCGATCAACAGATACGAGCACAGGCCGACAGCTTCCCAGAACACGTAGAGGATCAGGAAGTTGCCGGCCAGCACCAGCATCGTCATGGAGAACACGAAGAGGTTCAGATACGCGAAGTACCGGGCGTAGCCCGGATCGTCGTGGATATAGCCGACCGAATACACGTGGATGAGGAAGCCGACGCCGGTCACGACGAGCAGCATGACCGCGGTGAGCGGGTCGACCAGCGCATTCACCGAGGTCTCGAACTCGCCGGCGGCGATCCAGGGAAAGAGCGCGGTGGTCGTTGCCGGAGCCCGCCACACGCGGGCGAACACGACACAGGCAGCGATGAAGGAGGCGGCGAGCGCGGGAACCGCGATCCAGTGGGCGCGCCGGCCGATGAAGCGTCCCCCGAGGATGTTGAGCAGCGCGCCGAGCAGCGGACATGCGGGAACTAACCAGACCGCCGTGGACACCGCGTCACTCTAGCCACCGGGGGTGGCGGTGTCAAGCAACGGAGCCGGAGACGCGGCGTGCTATGATGCATCGTGCCCCGGCGGTCTCGCGTAAAGCTCGGGTTGCTCCTGCTCGTGGTCCTGGTCCTGGCCGTCATGGGGGGCGTTTCCTACCTGATCTGGCGGCAATTCGTGCCCGGCGTCCGCGTCACCGGTGCGCCCCCCCGCGCGGTCGGCACGCGCACGTCGGTGAAGCTCCTGCTGGAGGCGGCGCGCGGCAACGTCGCCGGCGCCGAGCTCCGCCTCGTGCAGGGCGATGCCGTCACCGTCGTGAATCGCTACGAGGGCCAGCCGGCGCCACGGCTGGAGCTGGCGGCGACGCTGGCGCCGGGGGCCGACATCAAAGAGGGGGCGGGCCGGCTGGAGGTCTGGGCGGGCGACGACTTCTGGCGGCCGCTGCCGCGCACTCCACGCGCGGCCGCGAGCTATCCGGTGGTCGTCGATTTCACGCCGCCCAAGCTCGAGATCATCGCCAACACCCGTTACGTGGCGCCGGGTGGCGCCGGGCTGGTCGTGCTACGCGCCGGCGACGCGACCCGGGCCGACATCCGGGTGGGCACGTTCAGCTTCCCCACGTTCGCGTACGGGCCTCCCGGCACCCGGGTCGGACTCTTCGCCTTGCCTCACAACTTCGCCGGGGGCAGCCCGCTGACCGTCAACGCCCTGGACGAGGCCGGCAACACCGCGGCCCGCGGGATCGCGACGGAAGTGCTGCCCCGGCGGTTCCGCCGTGACACGATCGACGTCAGCGAGGCCTTGCTGCAGGTCAAGGTGCCGGAGCTGTTGCCTCAGCACCCGGCCGGGCAGCCGCTCGTGGATGGTTTCCTGGTGATCAATCGCGATCAGCGTCGGCAGGCCGAGGAGGAAAAGCGGCGCCTGGCCAGGGGCACCGCCGACCGACCCCTGTGGAACGGGGCCTTCGTGCAGCCGAAGAACACGAAGGTCTTCTCGAACTTCGCCGAGACGCGGACCTACCGGTACCAGGGGCGGACCATCGACACCCAGATCCACTTCGGCTACGACCTGGCCTCCACCAAGCAGGCGGCCGTCCCCGCTGCCAACACCGGCGTGGTCCTCTTCGCCGGCCCGCTCACCATCTACGGCAACGCGGTCATCATCGACCACGGGCTGGGCCTCATGACCCTTTACGGCCATCTGTCGTCGATCGCGGTGAAAGTCGGCGACCAGGTGGCCAGGGGACAGCAGATCGGCCGCACAGGCACCACCGGTCTCGCCACCGGCGACCACCTGCACTACGAGGTCCTCGTCCACGGCATCTCGGTGACGCCGCTCGAGTGGTGGGACGCCAAGTGGATCCGCGATCGGATCGGGGCGCCGCTGGCCAGCGCGGGCGTCACCGCCGCCGCGGCAGGTTCTCGCTAGGCCCCTAGCGCGTCAGGCCCTGGGAAACACCCGATTGCCGAGCAGCGCCCGCGGCGGCACGTAGTCGCCAGCGACGCCCAGCAAGAGATCGACCAGCGCGGGTCGCCTGGCCAGGAGATGCGCGACGAGGTCGGCGAGCCCGCGACGCCGGACGACGAATTGCAGCGCCCGGGTAAAGCGCTCCTTGCCTCCGAACGCCGCGCGGCGGGCCCGCTCGTAGCCGGCGAGCGCGGCCCACGACCAGTCGCCCAGGCGGAAGGCTCGCGTCGCGGTTTCGGCGACAAGCTCGGCCGCCCGCAAGGCGCTGAACACCCCTTCCCCGGTGAACGGGTCATAGAAGCCGGCGGCATCGCCCACCAGGAGCACACCACCGTGTTGCGGCGGGGTGACCGTATAGGCCAGCGGCCCCATCGCCTGCACCGGCGCGCTCCAGGACGCGCCCGTCAGGCGCCGGGCCAGATGGCGGAGTTGCCTGATCCGCGCCGCGAAGAACGTGTCGAGCCGGTTGCTCCAGGGCGCGACGTGCTGCAGCGGCACGACCAGGCTCAGGTTGACCCGGTCCGGCCCCAGAGGGTTCAGGATGGCGTAGTCCGGCGGATCGACGAAGATCTCGCCGACGTCGCGGCAGTCGGCCAGTCCCCGGACATAGGCCACGAGCGCCATGCGTTGCAGCCGGTGGGGCCGGCGGCAGCCCAGCTGATGCGCGACCACCGAGCCGCGGCCATCGGCGCCGACGACGAGAGGGGCCCGCAGGGGCTGAGCGCGTCCGGCCGTGTCCACGGCGGTGACGCCAACCACTTGCCCGCCCTCCCAGAGCAGGTCGCTGACCCGCGCTTGTTCGCGGACGTCGACCGGAAGCGCGCGCAGGCGATCCACCAGCACCGCATCCAGGATCGTGCGACTGAGGCCCAGAGCGTGATCACGATAGGGTCTGAAGGGGCCGACGGCATGGTAGCGACCGGTCACAACGGTGCCGTCGGGCGCGGTGATGCGCATGCCCACGAGCGGCGCCGCGCCGGCCAGGTCCACCGTCTTGAGCACCCCCAGCCGGTCGAGGATGCGCGCGGCCTCGGGGCTGAGGTACTCCCCGCAGAGCTTGGGCCGGGGAAACCGAGCCCGATCGAGCACCACGACTTCCAGTCCGCGCTCGGCGAGCAGGATGGCGGTGGCGGCGCCGGCCGGCCCCGCGCCCACGACGATGACGTCGAAGCTCGGGCTCATGACGCCACCGCCACGACGCGCCCCAGCCAGGGGTAACGTCGCACGTCGAGATCTCTCACGCCGGCCCGGGAGGCGATCGACCGGAGCTCCTGCGGGGAATAGGCACGGCGGACCGAAAGCGGTCCGTCGTGGCGGGCGAACGGGTGGCGCGTGAACAGCCGCGTGACGAGCCACACCAGGGCCAGGGTGACGCGACTCCGCAGCAGATCGTTGATGACGACGCCCCGGCGGGCGGCCGCGCGCATCTCGGCGAGGCTTCGGGCGGCCGCGTCGGGCTCGAGGTGATGGAGCAGCAGCGACGAGGTCACGACGTCGGCGGCGCCCGGCCGAAACGGCAGCGCGCTGGCGTCCGCCCGCACTGCCGCCAGCCCCGGCCGCGGGCGAACCAGGCCGTCGCGGTCCACGACGATCGCGGCCAGCGCTCGGCCGCGGCGTCGGGCGTGGGCGATCAGGCGCGTGGCCAGATCGCCCCGGCCGCCGCCCACGTCGATGATCCGCAGCGGCGCGCCGCGCGGGGCCGTGGCGATCAATCGGTCGATTGCCCGCTCGCTCAGGCGATAGCCACCGAACCAGCTGTTCAGACGATGGATGTCGGCGAGCGAGGCCTCGCGATCGGCTCGGAGCACCGGGCCATCCAGATGTTCGCGGGCGCCGTGTCGGCGAGACAGCATGGCTTCGTCACCAGCGCAGCAGGGCGCCCTCGGCCGTGAAGCCGGGGCCGAGCCCGATCATGAGGCCCCAATCGCCGGGCATCGGCGACGCGGCCCGCAGCGTCTCTTCGAGGACGAAGAGAATCGTCGCGGAGGACATGTTGCCGTACTTCCGCAGCACCGTCCGGGCATGCGTCATTTCGTCCTCGCCGAGGCCGAGGAGGCCGGCCGCTCGCTCCAGCACCCGGCGGCCGGCCGAGTGCAGCACCCAGTAGCGGATGTCCTCCTGCTTGAGGCCCTGAGCCTCCATGAGCACCCGGGCCATGTCCTTGAGCATGGCTGGCCCGATCCGGCGCACCTCCTTGGACAGCACGATCCGGGGACGGCCGCCCGGGTATTCGAACCCCATCGCGTCGAGGTGCTCCGGGCGGAAGAGCGTCCGGTGGACCACGATGGCTGGTCCCGGGGCCTCGACGGTCAGGGCCAGGGCGCCGGCGCCATCGGCGAAGATGGCGTGGGCCACCGCCGACTCCAGGCGGTGGTCCAGATAGTACGCCGCCGAGCAGATCTCGACGGCTACGACGAGCGCCCGGTGACTGGGAAAGGCCCGCAGGTGATTCCAGGCCTGCTGCAGGGCGACCATCGCCGACGCACACCCGGTGTCGCCGATGTGGGCGCGCTGGACATCGGGACGACAGCCCAGCCGTGCGACCAGGTGCGCATCCAAACTGGGAGTCAGCCGCCCGGTGCACGTCGTGGTCACCAGAAGATCGAGGTCGCCGACGCCCCAGCCCGCGCGCATCAGGGCCCGGCGCGCCGCCGCCTCTCCCAGCCCCAGCGCCCCCTCGGCGAACCGGGCTTGCATCTCGTCCACGGTCTCGTCGGGCTTGAACCGCGCGGGATCGATGCACAGGTACCGGCTCTCGATGTCGCTGCGCTCGAAGAAGCCGCGGCGCTGCGCATCGGCGTAGCCGGCCAGGGCGAGGAGGTCGGCCTGCGTGAAGCGATGCGGCGGCGAGGCCGTCGCCACCGCCGCAACCCGCGGATACGTCATGGGCGTCTCGCTCGACATGGGAGGTTCGCGTAAGATTGGGTCGACAGACCCGAGGATACTGCGAGGGCCCGTTCCATGCCACTGTTCAGCTTCGAAGGAAAGCGCCCACGGGTGCATCCCTCTGCCTTCATCGCACCGACGGCCGTGTTGATCGGCGACGTCACCGTCGAAGCGAACGCATCGGTGTGGTACAACGCCGTCGTGCGCGCGGATTTCGGGCCGGTGGTCATCCGGCGCGGCGCCAACGTCCAGGATTGCGCGGTCGTTCACGTCACCCCCGTGAATCCCGTGGAGATCGGCGCCGGCGCTACCGTGGGCCATACCTGCGTCATCCACGGCGCCGTGCTGGAGGACGAGGCGCTGGTCGGCAACGGCGCGACCGTGCTCGACGGCGCGCGCATCGGGGCGCGGGCCATGGTGGCGGCCGGGGCGCTGGTGACGCCCGGTACCGCCATCCCGGCCGACGTCCTGGCCGTGGGAGCGCCGGCACGAGTGAAGGGGCCGCTGGCCGGCACGGCCGCCGAGTTCTGGGTACGCGCCAATCCCAGCGGCTACCAGGCGCTGGCCCAGCGACACAAGGCCGGCGTCGGCCCCGTCGACGCATGACGCTCATCCATCCCGAGCGACACTTCACCGGCAATCGCGCCGTCCGCGACCTGGTGCTGGGCATGGCCGACGGCCTCACCGTGCCCTTCGCGCTGGCCGCCGGGCTCAGCGGGGCCATCGACACCACGTGGATCATCGTGGTGGCCGGGCTCGCCGAGATCGCAGCCGGGGCCATCGCCATGGGGCTGGGCGGGTACCTGGCGGCGCGCAGCGATGCCGAGCACTACGAGAGCGAGCGGCGCCGGGAGCAGCGCGAGGTGCGCGACAAGCCCCAGGCCGAGGCCGCCGAGGTGTTCGCAGTGCTGGAGGCCTACGGCGTGAAGGCCGAAGCGGCGACACCGCTCGTGCAGGCCCTGCAGCGCGACCCCGATCGGTGGGTGGACTTCATGATGCGCTTCGAGCTCGGGCTGGAGCGCCCGGACCCCCGGCGGGCGCTGCGCAGCGCCATCACCATCGGCGGCGCCTACGTCCTGGGGGGCCTCATCCCGCTGTGGCCGTACATGGTGATCGGGCACGTCATCACCGCGCTGACCGTCTCCTCGGCGGTGACCATCGTCGCCCTGCTCGTGTTCGGGTACGTCAAAGGACGGTTCACCGGCGCCCCACCCATCCCCAGCGCTCTGGGAACCGCCCTCATCGGCGGCGTCGCCGCCGGGGTGGCCTTCGCCATCGCCCAGGCCATCACCTGATTCGGCCCGCGGCGGCTAGCTGACCCGCGTAACGACCTGCTCGTCCGAGAGCAGGGCGAAGATCCGGCGCAGCAACGTCTCGTGGTCGGCGATGTTGTGAGGGAACAGTCGCAGCTGGGTGAGGGTGATCAGGTCGACGGTGTGCAGAGCGTCCCCGCCGGCCGTCGCCATCGCCTGGAAGCACGAGCGCCCCGGCGCCGGATGGTCGGTGACCACGATGAGCTGGAGCATCGGACACCGACGGCGCGCGATCGCGAACAGAGACGACCCTCGCCGTTGGCTCTCCAGCGCGATGAATGCTTCGACGAACGGCTTGTAGGTGACGCCCAGCGGCACCTCGCGCTCCACACCATCGGCGTCGGGCACGTTGATGCTCAAGCGCGGGACGATGTCGTCGCGGACGAAGCGAAACCGTGCACGCTCGGGGAGGAGCGCCTTCACCTGGTAGCGAGCGCGGCGGAACATCGACTCCACCAGGGCCATCGCGATCCGGTCTTTGGCTTCGGTGACGTCCACGGTCACGACAGAGAGCAAGAGGAGGGCCAGGGTCAGGCCGCCTGCGGCCTCGTCCTTTCAGCTAGTTGGGCGTCGGATCGGTGTCGTCGGGGTGTCAGCCTGGCAGGCGCCGATCGCGGGTCGACAGGGTTGTCAGCGCCCCTGGAAGCGTGGGGCCCGCTTCTCCTTGAACGCCGCCACCCCTTCGGCGTGGTCAATTGTTTGCCGCACCACCGCCATGTGCGAGGAGACCAGATCCAGATGCGTGCGGAGGTCGAGGCGGAGGCTCTGGTAGACCAGGCGCTTGATCATTCGGATCGGGATCTGCGGGCCCTCGGCGATCTGCCGGGCGAGCGCATAGGTCGCCTCGGCCAGCTCGGAGGTGGGGACCACGCGGTTGACGATGCCCAGCCGCAGCGCCTCGGCCGCCTCGATGAAGTCCGCCGTCCACAGCAGCTCCAGGGCCTTGGCGGGCCCGACCAGCCGCGGCAGGAAGTAGGTGTCGCCATCGCCGGGCACGAGCCCGACCTTCACGTAGCCCGTCGAGAAGCGCGCATCCTGAACGGCCACGCGCACATCGCACATGAGGCACATGCCCATCCCGGCGCCGACGGCCAGGCCGTTGACCATGGCGATGACCGGCTTGTCCATCGCCTCGAGGGTCCGGGGCACGCGGTGGATGTTCTCCCAGAGCTGGTTCTTGTGCTCGAGCGGGGTCGGCGCCCCTTGTCCCATGCGTCCGACGTCGCCGCCGGCGCAGAAGGCGCGGCCGGCGCCAGTGACGACGACCACGTGCACGGCGTCGTCGGCCTGGGCCTCGGCGAGAGAGCGGGCCCAGGCGTCGATCATGGGGCCGGTGAACGCGTTGAGCTTGTCCGGCCGGTTCAGCGTGATGGTGGCGATACGGTCCTTCACCTCGTAGAGCAGATCGCTCATCCGCGCCTCCGCGCCGCTCAGTCTTTGGGCAGGCCGAGCACGCGCTCGCTCAGGATGTTTCTCAGAATCTCCGACGTGCCGGCCCGGATCCCGCTGGCCTGGGCCAGCAGCGCATAGAATTCCCACTGCCCCTCGTCGAGCGCCCACCGGGAGCCGGCGGTGAGCTGCGAGACGGGCCCCAGCACCTCGGTGGCCGTCTGGGCCAGCTCCTGATCCACCTGGCTCCAGAAGAGCTTGGACGTCGAGCCTTCCGGCCCCGGCTGGCCGCCGCGCAGGATCTTGGTCAAGCTGCGATAGGCGTTGAGCTGCAGCGCTTGCTCGCCGATCCACAGGCCCGCGACCTTCTGGCGAACGACGCGATCCGGGGCCCGGCCGTGCTCCTGCACGAGGCGCACGAGGCGCTGGACGGCCGTGCGAAGCGAGACGTGCCGGATGAAGGTGAGGAGGTCGCGCTCGTAGGCCAGCGTGGTGATGGCTACGGCCCACCCCTCGTTGAGCCGGCCGACCAGGTTCTCGGCGGGCACGCGCACGCCGTCGAAGAACACCTCGTTGAATTCGGCCTCCCCGGTCATCTGGCGCAACGGCCGCACCGTGATCCCGGGCGAGCGCATGTCGACCAGCAGGAAGCTGATGCCTTTGTGCCGCGGCGCTTGCGGGTCGGTGCGGACCAGGAGGAAGCACCAGTCGGCGACGTGCGCCATGCTCGTCCAGACCTTCTGCCCGGTGACGACGAACGTGTCACCGTCTCGCCCGGCCCGTGTCTGGAGGTTGGCCAGGTCGGATCCCGCATTCGGCTCGGAAAAACCCTGACACCACAGATCCTCCGCCGTCAGGATCCGGGACAGGAACCGTTGCTGTTGGGCGGGAGTGCCGTACTTCATCAGAGTCGGGCCGAGCATGGAGAGCCCGCCTCGATTGACCGGCTGGGGCGACTCGGCGCGCGCCATCTCCTGGTAGAGGATGATCTGCTCCACCAGCGTGGCCCCGCGGCCACCGAACTCGCGTGGCCAGTCGATGCCGACGTAGCCGGCCTCGTACATGGTCTTCTGCCAGGCCCGCAGCTTGCGGATCTCGGCCTGATCGGCGCGGGAGGCGGCGAAGCCCCGCCCGCGCAGATCGTCGGGCAGCGTGCGCTCGAGCCACTGCCGGACCTCCTTGCGGAAGGCCTCTTGCTCCGGCGTGAAATCGAAGTCCATCAGTCTTCCTCCCGCCGCGATTGTCCCGGCGGATCGCCTCGGACGACGGGGCCCCAGCCCCGCGACGTCCTGCGGCTCGCACGACCTGTCCATTTGCTCGCCTCGGACGGCGGGGCCCCAGCCCCGCGACGTCCTGCGGCTCGCACGACCTGTCCATCGGCTCGCCTCGGACGACGGGGCCCCCGCCCCGCGACGTCCTGCGGCTCGCACTACCACATCACGCACCCGCCGTCGACCATGAGGGCCTGGCCCGTGATGTAGCGGGCCTCGTCGGAGGCCAGGAAGACGGCGGCCGCGCCGATGTCCTCCGGCTCCTGCTCGCACTTCATCGGCACGATGTCGCTGACCCGCTTGTCGAACACCTGTCGCGGCGTGAGGCCGGCGAAGGCCGGGTTGGTCTGGGCGATGTGGGCGGCCAGCTTCTGCCAGAAGTCGGTCCACAGGACGCCGGGACAGATGGCGTTCACGGTGATCCGGTGGGCGGCCAGCTCCTTGGCCACCACCCGCGTGAACGTGATCACCCCCTGCTTGGCCACGCTGTAGGCGGGCATGGTCACCGCCGCCAGGGGGCCCGCGATGGAGGCGATGTTGATGATCCGCCCGGCCTTGCGCTCGATGAAGTACGGCGCGACGGCCTTGCAGGCGAGGAACACCGACTTGGTATTGACGGCGAAGGTCCGATCCCAGTCCTCCTCGGTGTTGTTGGTGAAGGGCATGCCGGGCGGAGCGGCCATGCCGGCGTTGTTCACGAGGATGTCGATCTTGCCGAACGATTCGCGCGTGCGGTCGACCATCGTCTTGACGTCGGCGGCGCTCGTCACGTCGGCCTTCATGGCCATCGCCTTCCGGCCCAGCCCCTTGATCTCGTCGGCGACCTTCTCGGCGTTCAGGACCTGGATGTCGGGGATGGCGATGTCCGCGCCCTCGCGGGCCATAGCCATCGCGATCCCCCGCCCGATGCCACTGCCTCCGCCCGTGATGATCGCCACCTTGCCGCTGAGCCGCATGCGCGTCCTCCGATCTCCTATAATCCAAGCCTTCCAAGCCTTCGGGAGGCCCAATGACAGCACAGCCGCTCAGAAGCCGCAACTGGTTCGGGCGCCGGGACCTCGATGGATTCGTCCATCGCTCCTGGCTGAAGACCGAGGGGTTCAGCGACCTCGTGTTCGACGGCCGCCCCGTGATCGGCATTGCCAACTCCTGGTCCGAGCTCACCACCTGCAACGCCCACCTGCGCCAGGTCGCCGACGCGGTCAAGCGCGGAGTGTGGAGCGCGGGAGGCTTCCCGCTGGAGTTCCCCACCATCTCGCTGGGCGAAGTCCTCATGAAGCCCACCACCATGCTGTTCCGCAACCTCATGGCCATGGACGTCGAGGAGTGCCTGCGGGCCTATCCGCTGGACGCGGTGGTGCTCCTGTCCGGCTGCGACAAGACCACCCCCGCCATGCTGATGGGCGCGGCCTCCGCCGACATCCCGGCGATCATGGTCACCGGCGGGCCGATGCTGCGGGGCAAGTGGCGCACCGAAGAGCTGGGGTCGGGCACCGATGCCTGGCGGCTGTGGGCCGAACGACGGGCCGGGCGGCTCACCGACGAGGAACTGTGCGAGGCGGAAGCATGCATGTCCCGGTCGGCCGGCCACTGCATGGTGATGGGCACCGCATCCACGATGGCGTCCATGGCCGAGGCCCTCGGCATGACGCTGCCCGGCAACGCCGCCGTTCCGGCCTCGGACTCCCGCCGGCTCGTCCTGGCCGAGCTGTCCGGACGCCGCGCCGTGGAGATGGCCCTGGTCGGGGGGCCCACGCCGTCCCGGATCATGACCGCCGAGGCCTTCGACAACGCCATCCGCGCCGACATGGCCATCGGCGGATCGACGAACGCGATCATCCACCTGGTGGCGATCGCCGGCCGCCTCGGGCTGGCGTTGCCGCTGGCCCGGTTCGACACGCTGTCGCGGGGCACGCCCCTGCTGGTGAACGTCCGGCCGTCGGGCAAATACCTCATGGAGGACTTCTTCTACGCCGGCGGGCTGCCGGCGGTGCTCAACCAGCTCTTGCCGTTGCTCCATGGCGGCGCCTTGACCGTGAACGGGGCCACGCTGGCCGACAACGTGAGCACCGCCCGGTGTTACAACGACGACGTCATACGCCCGCTGGCGTTGCCGCTCGCCCCGGAGGGGGGCACCGTCGTGCTTTCGGGGAACCTCTGTCCGGACGGGGCGGTCCTCAAGCAGTCGGCCGCGTCGGCCGAACTGCTTCGGCATCGCGGCCGCGCCGTCGTCTTCGACGACCATGCCGACCTGCACCGTCGGATCGACGATCCCGGGCTGCCGATCGACGAGCAGTCCGTGCTCGTGCTCAAGCACGCCGGCCCGCGAGGGGCGCCGGGCATGCCGGAGTGGGGGGCGGCGCCGATCCCCGCCCGGCTCTTGCGGCAGGGCGTGCGGGACATGGTGCGGATCTCGGACGCCCGCATGAGCGGCACCTCGTACGGCACCGTCGTGCTCCACGTGGCGCCCGAGTCGGCCATCGGCGGCCCGCTCGGGTTGGTCCGCGACGGCGATGAGATCGAGCTCGACGTCCCCGCCCGGCGGCTGACGCTGCTGGTGACGGAAGACGAGCTTGCCCGGCGGCGCGCGGTCTGGCGCCCGCGCCCGCCACATTTCACCCGAGGCTACGGCAAGCTCTTCCTCGACCACGTCCTGCAGGCGAACGAAGGATGCGACTTCGACTTCCTGCGCGGCCAGACACCCGTACGCGTCGAGGACACGGCGGGCCCCTCGCACACCTGAAGAGCGTCCGTCAGGGCGCTTGCACGGCCGAGAGCGCCCACGACCAGCCCGTATCGTCCAGTCTCGCCGCTTCGCGGCGGCCGCCGACTGCCGATCTGACCGTCGCTCTCGAGGGTGCCGCCCCCGCCGTTGTCGTGGCCGCTCGCCAGCCCCGAACGTACACGACCCGCTCCGGGAGTGGCACCGGGGCCTGGACACGACGCACCCGCTGAACCGGGCGGGCGTCCTGCTCGTCCACCGCCGGGAGCTCGGATCGTGCGGTGAGCGACTCCCTTACCGGCGGGGTCCAGTCCAGCGGGCGAGCGGCCACCACGATCACCATCGTCGCGATCACCATCACGATCGTGGGGGGCAGCGCCATCGGGGCCTCCCAGCGGGAGAGCCCGGTCGCCCGCCAGCTGGTCAGGTCTCGACGGATCCGGCCGGTGCAACGGGGACAGACGCCGTCGGCGAGGACGACGCCGCGGCCCTTCCAGGAGGCGACACCGTACACCCGGGGATACCGGAAATAGCGGCGGTGCCAGACGCAACGCTTCAGGACCACGACACACCATGGAGCAAGTCACGTGCCTTGACACGCGGTCGCGAATTGCGCGGCCTTTCAGGGCCGACGGCCGCCCCGGGGGCGCGGATGTGCAAGCCGATGCCGTCTTGTGTGACGCTCGAGCGCATCTCTCAGGGATCCCCCCGATTCACGGAGCAACCGTCGGGCCGGCGCGAGCTCGAGCCCGGTGCGAGCGATGAGGACGGCCAGCCGGACACGGCCGCCGGCAGCCCGTAGCGCGCGACGAGCGGCCGGCGGCGAGACGGCGGCCAACTGCTGGACGAGACGCGACGCTCTGGCTCGGAGCTTGGCCGACCGCGGCTGGACGTCGATCATCAGATTCCCGTGCACCCGGCCCAGCCGGGCCATGCTGGCCATCGTCAGCGTGTTGAGGACGAGCTTCGTGACGGTGCCCGCCTTGAGGCGGGTGGAGCCGGCGAGCACCTCCGGCCCAGGCGCCACGGCGATCACGACCTCGGCGGCCGTGCGCGCGGGGCGCGGATTGCACACGACGAGCACCGTGCGAGCGGCGAGCCGGCGCGCCTCGGCGAGCCCTGCCCGCACGAAGGGGGTGACGCCGCTGGCGGAGACTCCGACCAGGACATCGCCCGCCCGCAGTCGTTGCCGCACGGTCCGTGCCGCCGCCCTGGCATCGTCTTCGGCCCCCTCGCGCGAACGGAAGACGGAGGCCCGACCGCCCGCCATGATGGCCTGTACGAGGCCCGGCGGCGTCCCGAACGTCGGCGGGCACTCGGCGGCCTCCAGGACCCCGAGGCGCCCGGAAGTGCCGGCCCCCATGAAGAAGAGCCGTCCCCCTCGGGACAGCGCCTCGACGATCAGATCCACGGCTCGGCCGACGGCGGGTACAGCGTGTCGCACGCGCCGTACGGCCGCCTGATCCTCGCGGTTCATCAAGCGAGCGATGCCGAGCGCCGTCATGCGGTCGAGCGCGCGACTCGCAGGATTTGCGCGTTCCGTGGACAGCCCGGCCCAGGGCCCCCGGCGCATGCTGGGCCGCATCGTACCGCGGATTTCTGGCCGGGCGGTCACGAGCCGGATACTATCGACGCGTGCTCCGGGTGCGTTCCGGCCTCGAGGTGCTGTTGAGAGATCGCCGAGCGCTCCTCCGGGGTCGGCACATCGCGCTCCTGGCCCACCAGGCCTCGGTCAGCTCGGGTCTCGAGCACGCCGCCCACCTGCTGCGCGGGGCGCCGGGCGGGCGGCTCGTCCGGCTCTTCGCCCCCGAGCACGGCCTCTGGGGAGCGGCTCAGGACCACGCTACGGTCGCCAGCACGCGAGAGCCGATGACCGGGCTGCCGGTGCTGAGCCTCTACGGCCGACGGCGATCGCCGGCGGCAGGAACGCTGCGGCGGCTCGACGCCGTCGTCGTGGACCTTCAGGATGTCGGGGCCCGCTACTACACCTTCGTGTGGACGATGGCGCTGACCATGTCGGCCTGCGCCCGCGCCGAGGTGCCGGTCATCGTCCTGGACCGTCCCAACCCGCTGGGCGGTGAAGTTGTGGAGGGCAACATCCCCGATCCGGCATTTGCGTCATTCGTCGGCCTCTTTCCCTTGCCGGCCCGACACGGCATGACGATCGGAGAGCTGGCGGGTTATCTCAACAGCCGTCACCGCCTCGGCTGCGACCTCACCGTGGTGGCCATGCAGGGCTGGCGCCGCCAGATGCTCTGGGAGGATACCGGGCTGCCCTGGGTCGCTCCGTCGCCGAACATGCCCACGCCCGACACCGCCCGTGTCTACCCGGGCGGGTGCCTCATCGAGGGGACGAACCTCTCCGAGGGCCGGGGCACGACGCGTCCGTTCGAATGGATCGGCGCTCCCTACCTCGATCCTCGCCGTTACGCGACGGCTCTCGAGCGTCTCGGGCTGCCCGGCGTGCGGTTCCGGCCCCTGCGCTTCCGGCCCACCTTCCACAAGTGGGCAGGGCGACTCTGCGGTGGCGTCCAGCTCCACGTGACGGATCGCGGCCGCTTCAAGCCGTTCCTCTCCGGTCTCGCTCTGCTCGCGGTGGCGCAGCGGCAGGCGCCGCGAAGCTTCGCGTGGCGGCAGCCACCGTACGAGTTCGAGCCCAGGCGCCTGCCCATCGACATCCTGCTCGGCACGGACCTGATCCGGCAGGGCCTGCAGCGGAATACCGCCCTCGCCACGCTCGAGCGCCGGTGGCGGCCGGCGCTCTCCGCGTGGATGCGATCGCGCCGGCCGTTTCTCATGTACCGGTGAAGGGCTGACGCCGCGGAGCGCGGCGCGCCTCTCAGAAGAGGTTCGAAAAGAAGTTCTTGACGCTTTGACCGAAGGACGAGGCGCCGTCCTTGACGTGCTGCCAGGTCGTCTTGGCCTTGGGCTCGGCGGCCTTGCCGGCCTCCTTCAGCTTCTCGCCGCTGTACTTGGCTCCCTCGACCACCGTGTTGCCGATTCCCTTCGCTGTCTCCTCGACGCCCTCGCCGATCTTCCCCTTGCCGATCTTCCGGGCCCCGGACTCCACTTGCCCCGTCGCCGCCTTCACCTTGCGGTCATCGGCGGCCCAGCCGGGCAACGCCCATGCGATGGTCATCGCCAGGGCCAGCGCGCTGACGAATGCGTTCATGGCAACCTCCGCTGTGCTTCTCGCTGCATGAAGCCTACTACCGGCTATCGAGGGTAGCCGCGGGCGCGGAGACAGATCGCGTACACCGCGGCGGAGCCGACCGGCTGGACCTCATCCAGTCTGGTCGCGTACTCCTCGCACGCTTTATCGATCGCCTCCGACAGACCTGCCGGCTCCAGCGTCGTCGGGGGCGCTGTACTGGTGGGCAGCAGCCTCCCCGCCGCGGGTGGCCCCAGCGGCGACGTCTCCGGCGCAGCCGCCGGCAATATCGGCATCGGCCCCGAGCCACTCCAGTTCGCAACCACCAGCCCCGATACGAGCGCCGCTGCCATGACGATGGCCATGCCGATCGCCCCAAGCGTCCAGAGACTCCATCGATCGTCGAGCATGCCGCTCCCTCGGAATACGGCCTAGGCGAGTGAGATCACTGCGCCGAGAAGCACCTCGGCCAGCATGAGAATCGTGATCAGTCCAAGGATCAGCCATCGTCCCATTCCGGTCGCGTTGCCCATGGCGATCGAGTCTTGCAGCACGCATGCCAGAGTCGAGGAGTCGTGCTGCGACGGGCAGTTGCGCGGCGTGTCCGGGTCGGGCCAGCCAGCTTCTGTGTCACCTCGTCGACGAATGTCGCCAGCAGTGCGCCGAACTTGGCCCCGGCGGAGGATAGAATCGCGTCGTGGCCGACATCGAAGCGCTGGCGGGCGAACAGCTCATGTTCGGGCTGCCGGGCCCCACGCTGTCCCCCGCCGACATCGCCCTCTTCCGGGAGACCAGAGCGGCCGGGCTCATCCTCTATCGCCGGAACTTCGAGAGCCCGGCCCAGGTGGTTCGCCTGATCCACGACCTGGAGGACGCGCTCGAGCGGAGGCTGCTCGTGGCGACCGACCACGAAGGCGGTCGCGTGATCATGCTCGGCCGAGACGTCACCGTCTTCCCGGATAACCTCGCCGTAGGCACCGCCGGGGACGAGGCCTTCGCCTATCGTCAAGGACTGTACGAAGCCAGGGAGTTGCGCCGATTCGGCGTCGACCTCAACCTCGGCCCCGTGCTCGACGTGCTGACGGAGCGGTACAGCCCGAACATCGGCATCCGCTCGTACGGTAAGGATCCCTCGTGTGTCGCCCGCTACGGCATCGCTCGCATTCGAGGCATGGCCGAGGGTGGGCTCGCGGCGTGCGCCAAGCACTTCCCCGGCAAGGGGCACTCTCCCCTGGACGCCCACCTGCGTTTGCCTCGCATCGACTCCACCTGGGACGAGATGCGCGCGATCCACCTGGTGCCGTTCGCGGAAGCGATCGCCGCCGGCGTGGCGTGCGTGATGACCTCTCACCCCGTGTACCGGAACCTCGATCCATCCGGCGTGCCGGCGACCTTCTCACGACGCATCGTGACCGATTGCCTGCGTGGAGAGCTCGGATTCTCGGGCGTCGTGGTCTCCGATGATCTGGAGATGGGGGCCATCACCGAGACCTGTCCCATCGCCGAGGCCACCGTGCGGGCGGCGGCGGCCGGGCACGATCTGCTCCTCGTGTGCCACACCGAGGGCGCTCAGCGCGCCGCCGCCCGGGCGCTTGTCGATGCGTACCGCTCCGGGACCCTGTCCAAAGACGAGCTGGACGCGGCGGCGGAGCGAATCCGCCGGCTGTGCCGCCCCGACTCCCCGCGCTTTACGCCAGGGCCACCGCACGCCGAGCCGGATGGCCCGGCGCTAGCCGGCGCGATGGCCACCCGTGCCGTCACGCTCGTGGCTTCCGTACCAGGCGGCTTTGCCAGGCGGCTGAACGGGCAGGCCACCGTCGTATTTCCACGCCTGTCCGACCTGGCCGCCCGCATCACGATCGAGCCCGAGCTGATGGACGAAAAGAAGTACCTTTCACGGACCTTCGCCACGATCGGGATCGAGCCGGATGCCGTGCTGGTCGGCATCGAGCCCGCTCCGGCCGAGATCGAGGCGGCGGCGGGGGCGGCCGCGGTGGCCGACGGCACGATCCTCTTTCTCTACGACGCCCACCTGTACGCTTCGAATCGGGCGCTGCTCGATGCCCTGCAAGCGCGAGCCCGACACCTGGCTGTCGTCTTGCTGCGGGATCCCTACGATGCGGCGCTGCTCCAGGCGGGCGTGCTCGGAATCACGGCGTTCGGGTTCCGACGCTGTCAGCTGGACGCCGTGATCGCCCGGCTGGGGAGTCTCTGAGCCGGCATGGGCCCCGGGCTTCGCCACGCCCATGCCCGACGGAATCACCCGCGGCGGTTCATCAGCTGGTAGGCGTGAGTCGCGGTTAGGGAGAGGAGGATGGTGCCGGCGGTGCCGATGATCACGAGCCAGGACCAGGCGAAGGCGACGACACCGGTTTCCGATAGCACGAGCAGCACGAGATTCAGCGAGGCCATGACGAGCATCGCCGCGACGTTCGCCCAGTCGCGCACCGGACGGGTCGTGACCAGCCCCAGGAGGAACACGCCCAGCAAGGAGCCGAACGTCACCCCGGCGATCTTGAAGGCCAGCCACAAAATCTGATCGAACGCCGAGAACGCGTGGGCGATGCCGCCGAGGACGAGCCCGAACACCACCACGGCTCCCCGGGAGACGAGCAGGTAGTGGCGCTCCGACCGTCGCGGGGCCAGCAGCGGGCGGTAGATGTCGGTCACGAAGGAGGCGGACAGCGAGCCGAGCGGCGAGTCGATCGAGGCCAGCACGATAGCGCTCAACATGAGGCCCCGCAACACAGCCGGCGTCTGCTGCACGAAGTGCGGCAGTATCTCGTCGGGCCGGGACACCGGCAGCTCCGGGTGCTGGGCATAGAAGGTGTAGAGCGCGGCCCCCAGCCCGAGGTAGATGACGAGGGTGAGGAGCGTGCCCAGCGGCGTGAGGGATAGGGTGATCTGGCTTCGGCGGCGCGTCTCGACCGTCAGCAAGCGCTGCATGAGGTCGTGGTCGGTGCCGAAGGCGGCCATGGAGCCCACCAGGCCGTTGAGCACGGCCACCCAGATGATGTTCGGGTCCGAGAACACCTGACGCCAGAAGTGGGAGTCGCCGGGAGGCGGCCCCCAGTTGACGATGTCCAGGCGCCCGGCCCCACCGGCCAGGGCCACGATGGCAGGCATACCCCCCTCCACCTGAGCGATGGCCCAGCCCAGCGTGGCGGCGCCCGCCAGCAGGAACACCAGCGCCTGGAAGACGTTCGTCCACACGATGGCCTTCACGCCGCCGGCGGCGATGTAGAGGATCGATACCGCGACGAAGATGGCGATCGTGGGCAGGAGTGGCCAGCCGAGCAGGATCGACACGGCCAGGGCGGCGGCCATCAGGCGTACCCCGGAGCCGAGCAGTCGGGTGACGAAAAAGAAGAGCGCGGCGGTCACCTGGCTGGCCTGCCCGAAGCGATCCCGCAGGAATTCATAGATGGTGACGACCTGGTGTCGATAGAAGGCGGGAATGAACAACCACGCCACCGCGAACTTGGCCAGCGAGGACCCCACGAAGAACTGCAGATACTGCCAGTTCTCGCTGTAGGCCGTGGCCGGGACCGAGATGATCGTGACCGCGCTGATCTCGGTGGCCAGAAAGCTCAGGCAGGCCGCCCACCAGGGCACCCGGCGCCGGGCCAGGAAGAAGTCGACGGTGTCGCGCTGGCGGCTGAAGCCGGCGCCGATGAGGAGCAGCAGGGCCAGGCAGAAGGCGAGGACCGCGTAGTCAGACCAGGCCAGGCCGGGCACGACCGCGGGCACGCCCCATCATACTGCGGAGACGCCCGTCAGCTGCGATCGACGATGGTGCGGGCGGGGACCTGCTTCTTGCGCAACCGGTCCATCAGCTCATCCCAGGAGTCGAGCTTGATGATCCGGTTGAACTCGCTGCGGTACGTGGAGACGAAGCTCACGCCGTCGATGAGGACGTCGTAGACTTTCCAGCCGCCGTCGGTCAGGTGCAGCCGGTAGTCGAGCCCGACTTCCCTCCGCTGCGTCGTCTGGACCCGCGAGCGCACGGTGGCGTACTCGCCGTCGATGACCTCGCTCGTGTACAGGATCCGCTCGCCCGAATACGCCTCGATCTTTCCCACGTACGCGCGCTCCAGGAGCTCGGTGAACAGGGCGACGAACTCGGCTTGCTCCTCCGGGCTCCGTCCGGTCCAGTGACGGCCCAGCGCCCGGCGGGAAACCTCGTCGAAGTCGAAGAGCTCGCTGGCGATCCGTCGGATCTCCGTTCGCGCGCCATCGGTCTGAGGGCGGCCGGCCCGGGCGAGCCGGGGGCGCTGCTGCGCAGCATCGAGCGTCTGGATCACCCGGGTCACGGCGGACTGCACCACGTCGCGTGGCGCGATGCCCTGCGCCCCTGCGCTAGCGATCAACAGCCATGCGGCCAATGCCCTGCCTATTTTCTTTCCCCTTGTCCGATGCCGGTCGAGCACCCTAGTGGAGCATCGGGCGTGCCACGCGAGCGCCGGTTTAAACGCCCGATTTCCCGGTGATCGTCCGGCCCCCGGTGACCGAGAATACGGACAAGAAGGCACGCGCATGATCAGGATTAGACAGGGCCAGTGTGGTGGCCCCGACCTCGTGGTCGGGGCCGATCTGGGCGCGACGTGGGTGCGCGTCCAGGCGCGGCGCCGGGGAAAGCCGCTGGCGCCATTCACTTCCCGGGCCGCGCCGGTGTCGGAAATCGGCAAACTGTTTCATGCGCTCTGGCGCCGACGCGGCTGGACGTCGGGCAGAGTCGGGGCGCTGGTCGTGGCATCGCGCGGCGTGTGGACGGCCGGCGAGCGTCGCGCGCTCGCTTACCGGCTCGGCGGCCTGGCCCGCCGCGTGGTCGTCCTCTCTGATGCCCAGGCCGCCCATCTCGGCGCGCTCGGAGGCCGGCCCGGCGTGCTCGTCCTGAGCGGCACCGGATCGATCGTCATCGGACGAAGCCCCCGCGGCCGCTGGGCACGGGCCGGCGGCCTGGGACCGTTGCTGGGTGACGAGGGCTCCGGCTTCTGGCTGGGCCAGCAGTGGCTGCGCCTCACGACGAGGGGCGAGGATTTTCATCCCGCGCGACGTCTGGTGACCGGTCCGAATCCCGTGATGCGTATCGCGTCCCTGGCACCCGTCGTCATCCGGCGCGCCCGAGCGGGCGACGCCCGCGCCCGGGCCATCGTGCGAGCCGGGCAAGCCCATCTGGCCAGTCAAGCGGCCGACGTGGCGAAACGGCTGCGCCTGGATCGGCCCGTGACACTGAGCTGGGCGGGCAGCGTCCTGGACGATCGGTGGTTCCGCGCCGGCCTCAAGCGGGCGGTTCGGCGCGCCGGCTTGCCGGCGCGCTGGCAGCCGCCGCGCGAGGCGCCCGTGGCGGCTGCGGCCAGACTGGCCAGTCTGGCAGCGCCCGCGCGGCCTCGCCGGACGGCGAGCCGAGGGGCTGGCCGGGCCCGACGAACGTGACGCGACGTCGGAAGGCCGGCGCCCGGTCGCGCCGGCTCGTCATCAACGTATGCCCCCTGGAAGCCGGGTCTGTCAGCTTGCCGGTGACGACAGGGCTCCGGGCGGTACGGATGGATGCCCGGGCGATCCGACGACACCTCGAGGAGCTGATCCGAGCGCGTGGCCTGGATGATCGCATCCGGGTCCGCGAGGCCTGCGCCGGCGGCTGCAGCGGGAGCGGACCGAACGTGAGCGTCACCATCTACCCGGCGCAGCGGCCAGGCGAGCCGCCGGACGGAATCGCGATCGGCTGGCGGACCTACGTCTACTCGCTCGCCAGCCTCCATTCCCTCGCCGCCATCATCGACGACAATCTTTAATGCTGGAGAGGGCACGAGACGCGCCCCCTCCAGACCTCCCCATTCGCGTCAGGTGTCACTACGGTCGCTGTCTCACCTGCCTGTGCCCCCGGCGGGGACGCGCCCCCTCCAGACCTCCCCGCCCGCGTGACGATGGCCCGCTCCGACTAAAGCCACCCTGCCCGCTTGAAACGGAAGTAGAGGAAGGAGCAGGCGCCCAGCATGAGGGCCAGCGCGACGGGATAGCCGAACCACCAGGTCACTTCTGGCATGAAGCGGAAGTTCATGCCGTAGATGCTGGCGATCAGCGTGGGGACGGCGATGATGGCGGCCCAGCTCGTGAGCCGCTTGACCACGTCGGCCTGTGACACCGAGATCAGCGAGAGGTTGGCCTCCAGCGCGGCGCTGAGGAGCTCGCGCAGGGTGTCGAGCATCTCGTTGATGCGCACGACGTGATCGTAGACGTCGCGGAAGTACGGGCGGGCGGCTTCGGGAATCAGGGCCAGCTCGAAGCGCATCAGCCGGTTGGTGATGTCCACGAGGGGCGAGACGGCGTGCCTGAGCGCCAGCAGCTCGCGCTTGAGCCGGTAGATGCGGGTCGTCGTGGACCGGTCGAAGTGCTCGGTGAAGATCTCCTCCTCGAGACTCTCGAGCTGATCCTCCAGGGCCTCCACGACCGGAAAGTAGTGGTCCACGATGAAATCCATCAGCGCATAGAGGACGAACCCCGGGCCCAGCTTCAGCAGCTCGGGGTTGGCCTCGCCGCGGACCCGGACGGCCTCGTAGGACAGGGACGAGCCGTGGCGAACGGAGACGACGTAGCGAGGGCCCACGAAGATGTGCGTCTCGCCGGTCTCCAGCCGCCTGTCCGGCCCCACGCGGACGGTGCGCAGCACCACGAAGAGGGAGCCGTCGTAGAGCTCGAGCTTGGGCCGCTGGTGCGCTTGCAGCGCGTCCTCGACGGCGAGGTCGTGCAGCCCGAATTCGTCCTGCATCTTGCGGAGCAGGGGCTCGTCGGGCTCGTGCAGATCGATCCAGATGAACTTCCCGTCGTCCTGCTTGAGGACCTCGCTGATATCGTCCAGCGCCACATCGGCGCTGCGGCGGCCGCCGGCATAGACGGCGCAGCTGACGGCCCCGCTCATCACCGGCCTCGGCTCACCGTGCGGCGGCGATGAGCGCGGGCAATTCCTCGAGCCACTCCTCGATGGGCCGGGTCCCCTCCACCGTGATCTCCAGCTTGCCTGCGGGCAACCGGCGCACCCGCCCGGGGGACGCCGGTCCCAGGGGGATCACCAGCATCTCGCGATGGATGCCCAGGGCGTCGGTGACGGCGAAGATCGCGTCGATCTCCTTCATGGTGACGACCTGGAGCATGGCGGCTAGGTGACCTTCACCACGCGGCCGCCAGTCATCTTGGCCAGATCCTGAGGCGTGAGCCGGAAGAGCGCGTTCGGCGTGCCGCCCGCCGCCCAGACCTCCGCGTGCGTCATCAGATCCTGGTCGATGAACGTCTCGAGCGGCTTGAGATGGCCGATCGGCGGCACGCCGCCGATGGCATACCCGGTGTGCTCGCGGACGAAGGCCGGCTTGGCCTTGTCCAGCGCTTCCTTCAGCAGCACGCCGATGCGCCATTCGTTGACCTGATTGGCCCCGCTGACGATGACGAGCACTGGCCGCTCCGACTGCCGCCCCTTGAAGACCAGCGACTTCGCGATCTGATCCACCTGGCAGCCGACCAGCCGGGCGGCTTCGGCCGCCGTCCGCGTAGGCTGCAGAGACTCCACCACCTGATAGGGGAAGCCCAGGGCGGTGAGCGCGTCCTGGACCTTCTGCGCGCTGGGGCTCAGTGGCTCGGCCACGGTGGCTAGCCTATGCGAGCCGCCGGCGAAAATCGAGCCCTGGCACGTCCGCGCCCGGCACCGGCGTCACGGCACGGCACGCGTGGCGTCGTTCAGAAGCGCTTGTTCGGCGGCGGTCTCGCCGGAGTGGATGCAGTCCGCGATGCCGACCCCCCGGTAGGCGGAACCGGCCAGCAGCAGGCCGGGCGACGACTCCAGGCGCCGGGCGATCGCCTCCAGCGTCCGCAGGTGACCGACCACGTACTGGGGCATCGCGGCCGGGTGCCGGACCACCCGCACGAGCATGGGATCGCCGGCGACGCCGAGCGCCGCGGCCAGCTCCTCGCGCGCCAGCCGGACCAGCTCGTCGTCACTCGCCTCGAGCACGCCGGCGTTCAAGGCGCCGCCGAGGAAGCAGCGGAGCAGGACGTGTCCGGCGGGGGCCCGCCCCGGGTACTTCACGCTGGAGAACGTGCACGCCAGCAGCGCGCGACCTTCTACCCGCGGCACCACGAACCCGAAGCCGTCGAGCGGATGGCGGATGGCGGCGCGCGGGTACCCGAGCGAGATGGTCGCCGACGAAGCGTACGGGATGCCCTGCAGGAGGCTGGCCAGCTGGGGATCGACGTAGCGGAGCAGACGGCTCGCCGCGTGGCCCTCGACGGCGGCGATCACGCGATCCGCCTCGATGACCGACCCGCCACCGTCGACAGCCCAGCTCGCGCCGCGCCGGACGACGCTGTTGACGCGCCGCTCGAGCTGGACGGCGCCCGCCGGCAGCCGGGCGGCCAGGCCCTGCACCAGCTCATTCATCCCGCCACTCAGGGTGACGAAGAGGCTCCAGCGCGCCCCGCTGCTGCCGGAGGCAGCCGGCCCGCCCCGG
Source organism: Candidatus Methylomirabilota bacterium (assembly GCA_035709005.1). NCBI lineage: Bacteria > Methylomirabilota (SeqCode) > Candidatus Methylomirabilota bacterium. Next base: position 33,500 of record DASTFB010000008.1, read on the forward strand.
CTCGCCCGCCAGAGCCCGATGATGAGGCTGCGTCGAACTCGCTCCAGCTCGAGGAAGCGCGGCATCGTCGCTCTCAAGCTGAGCTCGTCGGGGTCGGCGGTATAGATGCCGGCCACCAGCGGCTGGGCCACGCGCTCCAGCGCCTCGCGCCCCAGGCGGCGACGCACAAATGCCCCCAGGCTCTCGTCGGCCCCGGCCGCGCCGCGGGGCAAGAGCAGATCGAGAGCCATCCGGGCTTTGCCCGGCCAGGACAGGAGCTGCGAGGCGAGGAACGGACGTACCCGGGTGGGCGCCAGGAGCTGGAATCCCTCGGGCAGCGGATGCAGTCGGCCGTGGAACCACACGAAGGTGCGCCGGAAGCGGTCGTCGGTCCCGACCAGGCGGTGCTCCAGGCCCAGGCGCCGGCACAGGGCCAGCCCCCATGGCTTCTCGGAAAGGAACGAGTCGGGCCCAGCCTCGACGAGGAAACCGTCCACCCGCTCGGTCTCGATCGTGCCCCCCAGGCGCTCCCGAGCCTCGAGGACGGTAAGCTCGAGCGAAATACCGCGCTCGCGAGCCAGCTCGACGGCCCGATGCGCCGCCGCCAGCCCCGCGATGCCTGCGCCGATCACAACCAGCCTCATCCCCGCCCAGCCCCACCGGACGGCCGCGCCGACGACCCGCCGGCCACGTGACGGCGGACGACATCGGCGAGCGCAGCGATGAACGCGGGGTGGTCGTTCACGGCCTGTGCGCGGTGCAGCGTCAGGGCCGCCGCACGGGCGGTGGCGCGCGCCTGCACGTCGAGGTCGTAGAGCACCTCCACGTGATCGCACACGAAGCCGATCGGCGCCACGACGACGTGCCGGACACCCTCGCCGGCCAGCGCGCGGAGGACGTCGTTCACGTCGGGCTCGAGCCAGGCCTTGCCGGGGCTACCGCTCCGGCTCTGGTAGGCCAGTGACCATCGGGCGTGGCCGAGCCGGGTGGCCACCTCGCGCGAAGCCGCCGTGAAGTCGGCGACGTAGGGCGAGACCGCCGCCATGGCGACCGGGACGCTGTGGGCGGTGAAAACCAGCGGCGTCGCCGCGCGCGCGGGCGCGGGCACCTGCTCGAAAGCCTGACGACAGCGGTCGGCCACCGCGTCGGCGAAGCCGGGATGGTCGAACCAGGCGGGGGCGAAGACGACGTCGGGGGCGTCAGGAGTTTCCGCTCGCGCCCGGGCGACGTCGGCCATGTAGCGCTCCCACGAAGCCTCCGTCCGAAGGGCGGAGAGGATCACGCCGAGCACGCGCCGACACCCCTGCCTGGCCATCGCCGCCAGGGTGTCGCGCAGCCAGGGGCGCCAGTTGCGCATCCCCACGAACACGGGGAGCGCCAGCCCCTCGGCGGCCAGCCGCGCGCCCAGGGCGCGCCCCTGTGCCTCGGTCAGCTCGTTCAGCGGCGAGCGACCGCCTGGCATCTGCTCGTAGTGGCGGGCCACTTCTTCGAGTCGCGCCGGCGGAATCCCTCGGCCACGGGTGACCGTCTCGAGGAAGGGGCGGATCTCGTCGGGCGTCGTGGGGCCGCCAAACGCGATCAACAGCACGGCGTCGATTGCAGCGGGGCCCGCCCGCTCGGTCAGCTCCGAGGATGGCCTGTTCAAGGTGCGGCGTGGTTCCGTTGTATCTTCACTTGGAGCTGAGGTCGTGGACCATGTCGACCAGGGCCCGAACGTGGTCCACCGGCGTCTGGGGAAGCACGCCGTGACCGAGGTTGAAGATGTGTCCGGGTCGGCCGCCGGCGCGGGTCAGGACGTCCCGGGCGCGCTGCTTGAAGAGGACCGGCGGGGCCAGCAGCGCGGCCGGATCGAGATTGCCCTGCACGGCGACGTCCGGACCCAGGACACTCCAGGCGGCATCGAGATCCACGCGCCAGTCGAGCCCGATCACGTCGCCGCCCGCATCACGCATGCACGGCAACAAGCCGGCCGTCCCCGTGCCGAAGTGGATGATCGGTACACCGGGCGTGACCTTCTCCAACAGGGCGCGCACGTGGGGCTGGACGAACGCCCGGTAATCGGCCGGGCTGAGGACGCCCGCCCAGGAGTCGAAGAGTTGGACGGCCTGGGCGCCCGCGGCGATCTGGCCGTTGAGGTAATGGGCCGTCGCCTCGCCGAGCAAGTCCATCAGCCGGTGCCACCCCTCGGGCTCCTCGTACATGAACCGCTTGACGTGCAGGTAGTCGCGCGAGGGACCGCCCTCGATGAGGTAGGAGGCCACGGTGAACGGGCCGCCGGCGAAGCCGATGAGGGGGAGCCGGCCAGCAAGCTCGCGCACGACCGTGCGGACGGTTTCGAAGACGAACGGCACGGCCGTAGCCGGGTCGATGGGCGCCAATCTCTCGACCTGGGCGCCGGTACGGATGGGCCGCTGGATCACGGGCCCTTCGCCTTGGGCGAACTCGAGGCCGACGCCCAGCGGCTCGATCAGCAACAAGATGTCGGCGAACAGGATGGCGGCGTCCACACCCAGCCGGTCGATGGGCAGCAGCGTGACCTCGGCGGCGGCGGCCGGATCGCGGCAGAGCTCGAGAAACCCGTGGCGAGCGCGGAGGGCACGGTACTCGGGGAGGAAACGACCGGCCTGGCGCATGAGCCACACCGGTGTCACCGGCGTGGGCTCGCGGCGTGCGGCCCGCAAGAGGAGCGGGGTTTCCGGGGCAGGCACGTCGGACAGGGTCGCATCCGGGCACCCCTGGAATCAAGGGTCGGCGGGGTTTATGATCGCCGCCACTATGCCATTCATCTCCGGCAAGCAGGCGTTCTTGAGAATCCTCCGTGACGAGGGTGTCTCGGTGATGTTCGGCAATCCCGGCACGACCGAGCTGCCCCTGATGGACGGCCTCGCCCGCCAGGCCGACATCCGTTACGTGCTCGCGCTCCAGGAGGCGCCCGCGATCGCGATGGCCGATGGCTACGCCCAGGCCAGCGGTGGCCTGGCCGCCGTCAACGTGCACGTCTCCCCTGGCCTGGGCAACGCGATGGGCATGCTCTACGACGCGTACAAGGCCGGCTCGCCGCTGCTGCTCACCGCGGGCCAGCACGACCAGTGCTTCACGGTGACCGAGCCGATCCTCTGGTCGGATCTGCCCCCGGTGGCCCGGCCCTACGTCAAGTGGTCGACCGAGGCGCATCGGCTGGAGGACCTGCCGCGCATCGTGCGGCGCGCGGTGAAGACCGCGCTGGCCCATCCGACCGGGCCCGTGTTCCTCTCCTTGCCGGTGGACGTGCTCAACGCGGAGCGCGACGTCGATCTCGGCGCCTCCACGCGAGTGGCCCCGCGGCTGGTCGGGGACCGCGCGGCGATCGAGGAGGCCGCCCGGCGGCTGGTCCGCGCCGAACAGCCCCTGCTGGTGGCCGGAGACGCCGTCGCCCACTCGAACGCGCTCGCCGAGCTGGTCGAGCTGGCCGAGCTGCTGGGGGGGCCGGTCGTGACCGAGGGTGTGGCCTCCACGTGCAGTTTCCCCTTCTCGCACCCGCTCTACAGCGGATCGTTCCCCCGCCTGGCCCCGCCGATCCGGGCGTTCCTCATGCGTTACGACCTGCTCTGCTCGATCGGCGGCGATCTCTTCACGCTCTCGCTGCCGTCCGATGTGGAGCCGGTGCCCCATGGCCTCGACATCATCCACATCGACGTCGATCCGTGGGAGATCGGCAAGAACTACCCGGCGGCCGTCGGCATCCAGGGCGATCCCAAGGCCACGCTGCCCGAGCTGAGCGAAGCCGTGCGCCGGCTCACGGGCAAGGCCGGACATCCGCATGCGGCCAAGCGCCGGGAGGCGGTGGCGCTGGCGTTTGCGACGGAGCGGGCGGAGCTGGAGCAGAAGGCGCAGCGGGGAGCCGGTCAGAATCCGATGCCGGCGCTGAGCCTGGTCCACGCCGTGGCCCAGGCGACGCCGCCCGGCGCGACGATCATCGACGAGACGATCTCGTCGGGGGCTGGGGTCCGTCACTTCTTTCGCTGCGAGGACGCCAAGAGCTTCTTCGGCCTGCGCGGCGGCGGAATCGGCTGGGGACTGCCGGCGGCGCTCGGCGTGAAGCTGGCGCTCCCCGACCGCCCGGTGATCGCGCTCATCGGCGACGGCAGCGCGATGTACACGTGCCAGGCCCTGTGGACCGCCGCCCGCGAGTCGCTAGCGGTCGTCTACGTGATCTTCAACAACGCGTCCTACCGGATCCTCAAGCAGCGCACCCACGCCCTCAAGGGCTTCTCGGCCGAGGACGATCACTATGTCGGCATGGACCTCGACCGGCCCCTCATCGACCACGTGGGGCTCGCCCGCTCGCTGGGGGTGCCCGGCGAGCAGGTGGACAAGGCGGCCGACGTCGGTGCCGCGCTCGCCCGGGGGCTCAAGAGCGGCGGGCCCTATCTCATCGACGCCCGCCTCGATTCCGCGTTCAAGTAGCGCCCGCTCGTTCCAGAGGAGGAGACCCATGAAGCCGTTCCAGCTCCCGCGATGGCGGTTCATCAGCTGCTGCGGTCACCACTGGGGCCATCGGCCACCCGTCGCCGAGCCGGCCGAGAGCGCCGGCCGGCGCGCGTTTCTCAAGACGGCCTCGGCCGGCGCCGCCGGGCTGGCCGCGCTGGGCACCCTGCCGCGCGCGGCGGCCGCGCAGGTGCGAGTCTTCCCCCCACCCCCGCCCGCGGTGAGCCCCATCGAAGGATTGATCGACTTCCACGTGCACTCGGCGCCCGACGTGTTCGGGCGGGCGATCGACGACGACGAGTCGGCCGCCCTCTACATGGCGCGCAAGGCCGAGGCCGTCGTCCTCAAGAACCACGTGGTGTCCACCGCCGGCCGGGCGTTCCTGCTGCGCAAGCACACCCCCGGCCTCAAGGCGTTCGGCGGGGTCGTGCTCAACGGCGCCCTGGGCGGCATCAACCCCGATGCCGTGCAGTGGATGTGGCGCATGCAGGGCGGCTACGGCCGTCTGGTCTGGTTCCCCACCTTCGACGCCGACAACCACGTCAAGCACTTCAAGGACGCGCCGGAAGGCATCAAGGTGGTCGGCGGCGACGGCAAGGCGTTGCCGGCCGTCCGTGAGGTACTGAAGGTCTGCGGTCAACAGAAGCTGGTCGTCTGCACCGGCCACGCCTCGCCCGTCGAAGCGCTGGCCATCATCGAGGCCGCCCGCGACGCCGGCTGCGACCGCATCGTGGTCACCCACGCCGAGTTCGAGGTCGTCAACATGTCGGTCGAGCAGATGAAGAAGGCGGCCGCCATGGGCGCCAAGCTGGAGATCTGCGCCATGGGGCCGTTGATGGGACCCAGTGCCCACCTGGCCTGGATGCGCCACTGGCGTCAGGTCACGTACAAGGAGTCGGCCGAGCACGTCAAGGCGGTGGGGGCCCAGCACTTCGTCCTGTCCACGGACCTGGGGCAGACCGGCAACCCGTCGCAGCCGGACGGCTACGCGATGCTCGTGGCCGGTTTGCTGGGGCAGGGCATCACGAAGGATCAGATCAAGGTGATGGGACGGGAGACGCCCGGCAAGCTGCTCATGGGTTGAGACCGAGCGGGCAGATCGCGATGGCCATGAGCTTCGGCATCCACGTCGGCCACATGGGGGGGCCGCTCGACGAGATGCGGCGACTCTGGAGGTTTGCCGACGAGCGAGGCTTCGACTGGTTCTCGGTCTCCGACCACTTCCAGGAGTCGCCGCCACAGGGGGGCGAGATCGACTGCTTCGAGTCCACCACCATCATGGCGGCGGCGGCCCTGGAGACCCGCCGCGTGCGGATCGGCTCGCTGGTCTACAGCGTCCTCTACCGCAACCCGGGCGTCTTCGCCTCGGCCTTGACCTCCATCGACCACCTCTCGGGCGGACGGGTCGATTGCGGCCTCGGGGCCGGCTGGCACGAGCTGGAGACCCGGGCCTTCGGCCTGCCCTTCCCGTCCATCGGCACGCGCGAGGACATGCTGGAGGAGTACGTGCAGTGCCTCCGCCTGCTCTTCGATCCGGCCGTCAAACGCGCCGATTTCAGCGGCACGCATTTCCGGCTCGAGCACGCGCCCAACAATCCCAAGCCGCTGCAGCCGCGACTGCCCATCTGGATCGGCGGCGGGGGCGAGAAGCGCACGCTCCGCGCGGCGGCCCGCCACGCCGACGGCTGGAACGCGCCCTATCTGGGCCCGGAGGCCTGGAAGAAGAAGAGCGACGTGCTGGACGCCTGGTGCGAGCGGCAGGGGCGCGACCCGCGGAGTATCCAGCGCAGCGTCAATGTCGGCTTCTATCTCGGGGCCGACGCCAGGGGCGCCGCCCGCGGCGAAGCGCTGTTCCAGACGCACTACGGCAAGGACCCCCGGGCGCGGACGGGGTTCCTGCGCGGGACGCCCCCGGACATCCTGCCGATGATCGCGGCCTATCGGGAGGCCGGCGTGCAGCGGCTCAACATCGCCTTCCGACAGGGCCCCTACGACTGGGACGCCCTGCACCGCTTCGCCGAGGAGGTCGTGGCCAAGGCCTGAACCGGTCAAGGCCGGCCTGGTGGCGAGTCCGGCCCGGCCGGGCGGGAACGTCACCGGCCTCACCCTGTTGTTCGTGGACGAGGGCGGCCTGATGGCGTACGGGCCGAGCCGGCCCGACCTCTACCGGCGTACGGCGGCCTACGTAGACATCTCTACGCACGCTGGCCGTGTCAACAGCGACTCGGGGCCAAGCCGGCCGATTTGCCCGCGACCGACGAAGTTCGAGTTCGTCATCGACGTCAAGGCCGCCCGGACGCTCGCTCTCGCCATCCCGGCGACGGTGCTGGTCCGCGCCGATCAGCCGATCGAGTAAGTTGCGCCGCTGGGCCCCTCGGTCTACCGTAGAGCCCTCGATGAGGAGAATCCGATGACCGAGGGAGGCGGCCTGATCCGCGGGCTGGAAGGTGTAGTCGCCGCCGAGACCCGGCTGTGCGATCTCGACGGCGCCAACGGCCGCCTGGCCTACGGCGGCTACGACATCGACGACCTGGCCCGCCGGGCCACGTTCGAGGAAGTCGCCCACCTGCTCTGGCACGGCGAGCTGCCGACCCGCGCGCAGCTCGATCGGCTGCAGGCCGAGCTCGTGGCGGCCCGCCCCGTGCCGCGTGAGTTGCTGCAAACGTTCGTCCTCATGCCCCGGGCCACCGATCCGATGCGCACGCTCCAGGCGGCGGTGGCCATCCTCGGCATGCACGACCCGGACGCCACCGAGAACACGCACGAGGCCAACCTGCGCAAGGCGGTCCGGCTGACCAGCCAGCTCGCCACCGCGATCTGCGCGCAACATCGAATTCGCGGCGGCCAGGAGCCCGTGGCGCCGGTCAAGGATCTCGGCCACGCCGCCAACTTCCTGTACATGCTGACGGGCGAGCGGCCGACCCCGGTCACCACGAAGGCCTTCGACGCGAGCCTCACGCTCTACGCCGAGCACGAGCTGAATGCCTCCACCTTCACCACCCGGGTCATCACCTCCACCCAGTCCGACATGCACTCGGCGGTGGCGGGCGGGGTGGGCGCGCTCAAGGGCCCGCTGCACGGCGGGGCGGGCGAGGCGGTGATGCGCACGCTGATGGAGATCGGCGACGTCGCCGACGTCGAGCGCTTCACGGAGCAGGCGCTGGCCACCCGGCGTCGGCTCATGGGCTTCGGCCATCGGGTGTACAAGGCGGGCGACCCGCGGGCGGCGATCCTCAAGGGGATGGCCGAGGAGGCCTGCCGGCAGTCCGGGCAGTTCAAGTGGTTCGAGATGGCCGTGCGGCTGCACGAGCGGATCAACCGGGCCAAGGGCCTGATCCCCAACGTCGACTTCTACTCGGCCCCACTCTTCTATTCGCTGGGGATCGCCGTCGACCTGTTCACGCCGGTCATCGCGGCCGGCCGCGTCGCCGGCTGGACGGCCAACATCATCGAGCAGCACCGCGACAACCGGCTGATCCGGCCCCGGGGGGACTATCAGGGGCCCGGCCGCCGCGCCTGGCTGCCCCTCGAGAAGCGATGAGCGCGGGGCGCAGCCTCACCCGCAAGCTGATCGACGAGCACCTCGTCGCCGGCAAGCCGTCGGTGGGCGAGGAGATCGGCATCGCCGTCGACCAGATCCTATTGACCGACACCAACGGCATCCAGTCCTGGCTGCAGTTCGAAGCGATGGGCTTCGGGGGGGTCAAGCCGGGCCGGGTGGTGACCTACATCGACCACAACGTCTACCAGTTCGACTCCCGCAACTCCGACGACCACCGGTATCTGCAGACGGTGTCCCGTCGCTACGGCGCCGTGTTCTCCAAGCCCGGCAACGGCATCTGTCACCAGGTGCACGTCGAGAGCTTCGCGGTCCCCGGCGAGGTGTTGCTGGGGTCGGACAGCCACACCCCGCTCTGCGGCGCCGCCGGGATGCTGGCCATCGGGGCCGGCGGGCTCGACGTGGCGGTGGCGCTGGGCGGCGGACCTTACTTCTTTCCCATGCCCGCCGTGGTCCGCGTCTGGCTCACCGGCCGCCTCGGCCCCTGGGTCACCGCCAAGGACGTCATCCTGGAGCTGCTGCACCGGTTGAGCGTGCGGGGCGGCACCGGAAAGATCTTCGAGTACGGCGGCCCCGGTCTCGAGAGCCTGCTTTTGGCCCAGCGGATGACGATCGCCAACATGGGCGCCGAGCTCGGCCTGACGACGAGCGTGTTTCCGAGCGACGACGTCACGCGCTCGTACCTGACCCGTCTCGGCCGTGGCGAGGACTGGCGGCCGGCCCTGCCCGACGACGACGCTTCGTACGACGACCAGATCGAGCTGGATCTGAGCGCCATCGGGCCGCTGGTGGCCCTGCCCGGATCGCCGGACCGCGTGGTTCCGGTGGTCGAGGTGGCCGGCACCCCGGTCGAGCAGGTCATGGTCGGCTCGTGCACGAACGGCTCCTGGCACGACATGGCCTCGGTGACGGGGGTGATGCGCGGCCGCCGCGTGCACCCCTCGGTCTCCTTCATCCTCTTCCCGGGCAGCCACCGCATCCTCGAGACGATGGCCCGGGAGGGGCTGCTCACCGACCTGCTGGCCGCCGGGGCGACCGTGTCCGAGTCGACCTGTGGCGCATGCCCGGGGATCGGTCACGTGCCGGCCAGCGGGGCCAAGAGCCTGCGGGCCTTCAATCGCAACTTCCCGGGGCGCAGCGGGGTCAAGGACGACCAGGTCTATCTCTGCTCGTCGGTGACCGCCGCGGCCTCCGCCCTGACGGGCGCGATCACCGATCCGCGAACGCTCGGCCCCGAGCCTCCCGTCACGCTCCCCGCCCAATTCGCCTCCTCGACCGTCGGGTTCGTGGCGCCGGACGGGCGAGGTGAGGTCGTGCGCGGGCCGAGCATCAAGGCCGTGCCGCTCGGGGAGGCGGTCACGGAGACCCTGGAGGCGCCGGTGCTGCTCAAGCTCGGCGACAAGGTCTCCACCGACGACATCTCGCCTTCGGGGGCCGGGGTCCTGGTGTTTCGCTCCAACATCCCCGCGATTGCGGAATTCACCTTTCGCCACGTGGATCCCGAGTTCGTGGCCCGCGCCCGCCGGTCGGGTGTCGGGATCATCGTGGCCGGCGAGCTGTACGGCCAGGGCTCCTCGCGCGAGGTCGCGGCCATCGGACCGATGTTCCTCGGCGTCCGCGCCGTCATCGTCAAGTCGTTTGCCCGCATCCACCGGGCGAACCTGATCAACTGGGGTGTCGTTCCCCTGGTCTTCGACGACCCCAGCGTCTGGGACGAGCTGGAGCGCGACGACCGGCTGCGCCTGGAGGACCTGAGAGCGGCGTTGGCCCAGGGCCACCGCGTCCGCGTCACCAACCTCCGCTCGGGGCGTTCGTTCACCGCGTCGTGCGTGCTGACGCCGCGCGAGCGGGACATCCTCCTGGCCGGCGGGCTCCTCGCCCACACACGGGCGGCGTCAGGGTCATCGTGACCCAGCGGCGGATCCGGGCGGTCTACATGCGAGGCGGGACCAGCCGCTGTCTGGTCTTTCACACGGAGGACCTGCCTCCGGCCGGCGTGGCCCGCGACCAGATCCTGTCGGCGGCGCTGGGCAGCCCCGATCCTTACGGCCGGCAGCTCGACGGGCTGGGCGGCGGGATCTCGTCGCTGTCGAAGGCGTGCATCATCGGCCCGCCGAGCCACCCCGAGGCCGACGTCGATTACACCTTCGCCCAGATCGACGTGAAGAGCCCGCTGGTGGACTACACGGGCAACTGCGGCAACTGCTCGTCGGCGGTGGGGCCGTTCGCCATCGACGAGAAGCTCGTCCTGCCCACCGCCAGCCCGGCGGCTGTCCGCATCCACAACACGAACACGCGCAAGCGCATCGTCGCCCGCGTGCCCCTGGAGGACGGGCTGGCGGCGGTGACGGGGGACTTCGAGCTGCCCGGCGTACCCGGTCGCGGAGCCCGGATCACGCTGGACTTCCTGGAGCCCGGCGGCGCCGTCACGGGACGGCTCCTGCCCACTGGGCGGCCGCGCGACGTCGTCGGCGGGCACGAGGCCTCGCTGGTCGACGCCACGAATCCCGTCGTGTTCGTCCGGGCGCGAGATCTCAAGCTCGGCGGCACCGAGATGCCGGCGGCGATCGACGCCGACCGGGCGCTGGTCGCGCGCCTGCTGGCCATCCGGACCGAGGCCGCAGCGCTCATGGGCGTCGTCGGCAGCCCGGCCGTCCCCATGATCGCCCTCGTGGCGCCGGCCGTCCCCTTCACCACGCTCGACGGGCGCGCCGGGGACGCCGACAGCGTCGACCTGCTCGCCCGCGTCATGTCCATGGGGAACTGTCACCGGGCCTTCGCCCTCACCGCATCCATGTGCCTGGCCGTGGCCGCCCGCATCGAGGGGACGGTGGTCCACGAGTGCGTGACACCGCCGGACGCCTCCCGGTCCACCGATATCCGCCTCGGTCACCCCTCCGGGATCCTGCCCATCGCCGCCTCCGTCGTCACCCGGGACGGCCAACCGTATGCCGAGCGCGTGACCGTGTATCGAACGGCGCGCCGCCTGATGGAAGGGTTCGTGAGAGTGCCGTGAGCCAGCTCTACCGCGTCGCCGCCGGCGAAGAGATCGCCCGCCGGCGCGCGCGCCTGCCGGCGGGTAGCGTCATCGAAACCTGGAGCGATCTGTACGTCCCGGGGCGCTTCTGGCTGGGCGCCGAGTCCAAGACCCTCCTCGATTCGCTGGGGGAGCCGGTGCCCGTCGAGCTCGGCCTGCCCGCGTCCAGCGTGGCCATCTACTACGGGCCGCGTCTGCGCGACCTCGATTCCCTCCCGCCCGAGGAATCGCTCAAGGCTCGCGTGTTGTCGGGGCACGGTATCGCGGTGGCCTGGGTGACGCTCGATCGCTTCGGCGAGCGGGTGGCCTATCAGCCGACGTCGCCGCGCGACCCCGTGTTCCACCTGCGTCGCCGCGGTGGCGGTGTCGCACATCTGTGGCGGTTGTTCCCCTCCCGCGCTGCCGCGGTAGCCTACATGGCCGAGGCGTACGGCGACGCCGAGGCGATGCAGTGGGCCGAGGCGGTGGCCGACGAGGACTTCGACGCCCTGCTCCAGCGCCATGGCGCGCGATGACGACTGCCGTCGCCGGCCTCGCCAGCGAGCGGGAGTTCTTCTACCCGTTCCTCCGTCTGGTGGCCCGGTTCTGGCTGTGGTTCCTGTTCAAACGCGTCCACGTCCGGCACCTCGAGCGCGTCCCCCAGACCGGGCCGGTCATGCTCTGCATCAACCACCCCAACAACCTCATCGACTCGCTGCTGGTGGGCGCCGTGATGCCGCGCAAGGTGCACTTCCTGGCCACGGCCACTCTGTTCCGGCGGCCGTTGCTACGACGGCTCTTGCCGGGGGCCGGGGTGATCCCCATCTATCGCAAGCAGGATGAGCCCTCGGCCTCCGCATCGAATGCCGAGGCTTTCGCCGCCTGTCACGCCGCCTTCGACCAGGGCGGTGTCGTCGCCATCTATCCCGAGGGCACCACCCACGCCGAGGCCCGCGTGCAGCGCATCAAGACCGGCGCCGCCCGGATCGCCCTGAGCTTCGAGGCGCAGCGCCCCGAGACCCTGAGCGTGATCCCGGTCGGACTGTCGTTCGAGGCGCGCAAGTCGTTCACGGCGCGGGTGCTCGTCTCCTTCGGAGAGCCGGCGGCCTTGACGGCGTACGGCCGGGCCTACCGGGTCGATCCGGTCAAGGCCGTCGAGGAGCTGACCGCGGCCATCCAGTGGGCCATGGAGGCGCAGGTCGTCCACGTCGACCGGATCGAGACCGCGGCCGTCGTGCGGGCGGTCGAGGAGCTGTACCGCAGCCACCTCGTGCGCGAACTGCGCGCGGAGCGCGGCCTGGCCGAAGATGAGGTCGACCTCTTTCGGATCTCCCGCTCGATCGTGGAGGCGGTCGAGCACTTCAAGGAGCGCGACCCTCAGCGCGTCGAGCGCCTCTGGCGGCGGATCCAGGCCTACCGCGCGCTCCTGGCCCGCTACCAGGTGACGGATGACGCCGTGCAGGCCCGGTTGGGGCGGCGCACGATCCGGCGGCGCGTGCTGAGCGCCGGCGAGGCCGTTGCCGTGTTCCCGCTGTTCGCCTACGGCGCCTTCGTCAACGCCCTGCCCTACTTCGTGCCGCGCTGGCTGGCCCGGCGGCGGGCCCGCAAGGAGACCGACTATGCGACGACGCGCCTGCTGGCGAGCATCGTCGCCCTGCCGCTGTTCTGGGGTCTGGAGATCTGGCTGGTGGTCCGGCTGGCCGGTGTCCTGTGGGGCGCGCTCTTCGCGCTCTCGCTGCCCCTGAGCGGGCTCGTCGCCTACCACTATCTCAGGGGAATCGACACCCTCCGGCACGGCATGCGGCTCGGCCTGCTCGCGCTGACCCGGGGGGCGGTCGCCCGGGACCTGCTCGCCGAGCGCCGGCAGATCATCGCCGAGCTGGACCGGGCGCGGGAGGGCTACCTGGCGGCCACGCGGGGCTCATCGTTCTGATGGCAGCCTCGACCGTGAACGTCCATCGGCTCGAGGAGATCACCATGCCGGCGCTCGACGCGCTCGATCGCGAGCGGGCCGTCGTCGTGCTCACCGTGAGCCCGCTGGAGCAGCACGGGCCTCACCTCCCGCTCGGCGTCGACGCCTTCACGGCGCGTCACTTCGCCGAGGAGATCGCCCGGCGCCTGACTGCCGAGCGGCCGGGATGGTCGGCCGTGCTGGCGCCCACGCTGCACCTGGGGTCCTTCACCTTCGAGGCGGTCGGCACTGTTCCCGTACGGCAGCGCGTGGTCCGCGACGCCGTCGTCGACTTCGGCACGGCGTTCGCCCGGGCCGGGTTCCGCTACGTCGTGGTGGCCAACGGCCACGCCGGGCCCACCCACCTGGCGGCCCTCGATGAGGCGGCCGCGACCGTCTCGGGCCGCCACGGGATCCGCATGGCCTCGCTGTCCGGGGGGCTCATCGCGCAATTCCGCTCCGGCCGTTTCCTCGACCAGGTCGAGACCGCGCTGGGGCGGCCGCTCGCCGATGCCGAGCGGCGCGCCTTCGCGGAGGACGCCCATGCCGGCTGGTGGGAGACCTCGATGATGCTGATGCTGCGCCCGGAACTGGTGGATGGCGCGTGGCGCGACCTGCCCCCGGCCACCTATTCGCTGCCCCAACGGCTCGTCCCCAACTATCCGCTCCGCGACGGCGCCGCCGGGTACGTGGGCCACCCGGCGCTGGCCGACCCGGCGTTCGCCAGGGCCACGACGACGGTGCTGCTGGCGGAGGCGATGCGGCTGGTCCACGCGCTGCTCGATGGACGGCTCGGTCCCACCGCCCGGCCCTCGCCGTACTACGCCATTCCTTTCTTGAGAACGGACTTCTGGCGGCTGGCCGCAGCGGCCGGCCTCGGGCTGGCCGCGCTCGCCTGGCTCCGGCCCCGGCGGTAGCCGAGCCATCATGCTGCTCGTCGAGGTCACGACGGACAACGGCGTGGCCTGGCTCCGTCTGAACCGGCCCGACGCGCTCAACGCGCTCAGCACCGCGCTCACCGAGGCGCTGGAGCAGGCGCTGGAGCGAGTGGCCGGCCAGGATGATGTCAGCGTGCTGATCGTGGCCGGGCGAGGCCGCGCCTTCTGCGCCGGCAACGACCTGGCCGAGATGGGCTCGCTGTCCCCGGAAGCGGCGGCGGCGTTGGCCACCCGTCAGGCCGCCCTGATGGACCGCTTCTCCCAGCTGCCGCAGGTGACGATGGCCGCCATCGACGGTCACGCCCTCGGCGGCGGCCTCATGCTGGCGCTCGCTCAGGACGTGCGGATCGCCTCCGATCGGGCGCGCTTCGGCCTGCCCGAGGTCACGCTGGGCTTCAATCCGGCCTACGGCATCGCCCGCCTGCTCGACATCGCCGGCGGCGGCCACGCGCGCGACTTGTTGCTCACCGGCCGCACCGTCCACGCCAGCGAGGCGCTGCGCATGGGTCTGCTGAACCGGGTGGTGGCGCCGCCCACCCTGGAGGCCAGCGCCGGCGCCTGGGCCGCCGAGATCGCCGCCTCGCCGCGCGAAGGCCTGGCGGCGACGAAGGCGATCGTGCGCAGCCTGCGGGCGGGCCCGCGGGGAGGCGAGCCGGAGGCCTACGGGGCGGCGCTGCGCACCAGCCCGCAAGCGCGCGAGCGGATTCGGGCCTTCGTGGAGCGCAAGGGCCGGAGATAGCTTAGAATGCGCTCCGCCTCAGGGCGCAAGGAGGTCGAGACGATGAGCACGACGCGACGCAGCTTCCTCAAACTGGTCGGTGGTGCCTCGGCCGCGCTGGCCACACGACTGGACAGTCCGCCCGCCTTCGCGCAGGCCGGGCCCGTCAAGATCGGCGTGCTCGCCGCCAAAGCCGGGGTCACCGCCCCCGTCGGCGAATCGGGCCTCCGTGGCACGCAATTCGCCGTCGACCGCATCAACACCGCGGGCGGGATCATGGGCCGGAAGATCGAACTGGTCGTCGAGGAGGAATCCAACCCCAAGGACACCGTGGAGCGCTTCCGCAAGCTCGCGCTCCAGAGCAAGGTCGACGCGGTGACCGGCGTCGCGTCGACGGGCGTGGGGCTCGCCATCGGCCCGGTGGCCGAGGAGCTGAAGACCATCTGGCTGGCCTGGGACGGCACCACCCAGAAGGGCGTCGAGGAGTCGATGCCGAAACCGAAGTACTCCTTCCGCAGCGTCGACAACGAGGCCGAGGCGGTGATGGCCTCGATCCTCACGGCCCGGCACTTCAAGGGCAAGATCAAGACCGTGGCCGGGATCAACAACGATTACTCCTACGGCCGGGACAACTGGGCCGCCTTCCTGGCCATCATGAAGAAGTTCGGGATGGGGGTGACGCCGGTGGCCGACCTGTGGCCGAAGCTCGGCGAGACCAACTTCACCTCTCACGTCGCCGCCCTGCACCAGGCCAGGCCCGATCTCGTCTTCTGCTCCTTCTGGTCGGGCGACGCGCCGATTTTATTGAAGCAGGCCCACGCGGCCGGGCTCACCCGCTCGACGAAGTTCGTCATGACCACCGCCGGCGGCGTGCACGAGTCGCTGAAGAAGGACTTCGCCCCCGAAGGCATGATCCTCGGCTACAACTCCATGTACTTCGAGGCGCCCGGGGCCAGCCCCCTGCTGCGCGAGTTCACCAAGTGGCACCACGCTAAGTTCAAGGAGTGGCCCAACTACGAGTCCGACCACGCCTACTTCACGGTCATGGCATACAAGGCCGCCGTGGAGGAGGCGGGCAAGGGCGCGGGGAAGTGGCCCACGTCGGATGCCGTGATCAACGCGCTGGCCGGGATCGAGGTGGAGTCGCTGTCAGGGCGGCGCGGCTATCGGGCCGATCACATCATGGAATGCAGCTTCTTTCAGGGCATCAGCACCCACAAGAACCGCCACGACTTCGTGACCATCGACCCGGTGGAGGTCATGTCCACCAAGCAGATTCAGAAGCCGTCGGGCATGGGTCTCTACGACTGGATCAACTCCTGGAAAGCGTGAGGGCCGCGACGTCCTGATCGCCCAGAGTCTCAACATCGTGCTCGGCGGCGTGTTCCACGCCGCCGTGCTGTTTCTGGTGGCCGCGGGGCTGCAGCTCGTCTTCGGCGTGCAGAAGATCCTCAATCTAGCCTGCGGCTCGTTCTACGCGCTGGGGGCGTACTTCGGCGTCTCCCTGGTCTCGTGGGCGCTGGGGGCGGGCCTGCCCGCCCCGCTGTTCGTCCTCGTGCTGGTGGCCGCCGGCGTCCTGCTGGCCGTCCTCGGCCCGCCGATCGAGCGTCTGTTGCGGACCATCTACGACCGTGACGAGAGCCTGCAGCTCTTGCTCACCTTCGCGCTGGTGCTCATGTTCGAGGACGTCATCCGGTTCTTCTGGGGCAGCGCGCCCCATCAACTCGCCGGGGCGGTGTATCTGGTGTACGGCCAGCTCACCCTCGGCCGCCTCACCATTCCCGTCTACAACCTGATCGTCATCGCGGCCGGCGGAGCCATCGCCGCCGGCATGGGCTGGCTGCTCATCCGCACGCGCTTCGGGCGCATTGTGCGGGCGGCGGCGGAGAACCGCCGGATGGCCGAGGCGCTCGGCGTGGACATGGGGTGGGTGTACTCGCGGGTCTTCACCCTCGGCGTGGCGCTGGGCACGGTGGGTGGCGCCCTGGTCATCCCGGCCACGGCGGCGGTGAACGAGATGGGTATCGACCTCATCGTGGAGGCGTTCGCCGTGGTGGTGATCGGCGGCCTGGGTAGCATGCGCGGCGCCTTCGCCGGCGCGCTCGTCGTGGGCATCCTCCGGGCGGTGGCGATCGCCACCTACCCGGAGGTGGAGATGCTGGCCATCTACGTGATCGTCATCGGTGTGCTCATCCTGAGGCCGGCCGGCCTGTTCGCCAGGGCCGCGACGTGATCCCCCGGTTCGTCCTGGCCCTGGCCGTGGTCGGCGTGGCGCTGGTGCCGCTGGCCGGGCAGGACTACTACGCCACGCTGATGCTGCCGTTCTTCGGTTACGGCATCGCGCTGCTCGGGCTGAACCTCCTGTTCGGCTACACGGGCCTGCTGTCGTTCGGCCACGCCCTGTTCGTCGCGGTGGGCGCCTACACGGCCGCCTACCTGACCGGCGTCTTCGGGGTCCGGCAGTTCGAGCTCATCCTGCTCGCCGCCGCCGGGACGGCCGCCCTGGTGGCCGTGCCTACCGGCCTCGTCGCCGTGCGCTACGTGAAGATCTACTTCGGCATGCTGACGCTGGCCTTCGGCATGCTGTTCTACTCGTTCCTCTTCAAGTTCTACCATCTCACCGGGGGGGACGAGGGCATGCGGGTGCTGCGGCCCGTCCTGCTCGGCCAGCCGCTGGCCGGGATGGACACCGTGCCGTTCCTCGTCGGCCCCTATTACTACTACTGCCTGGGCCTGCTCATCCTGGCCGCGCTGGTGATGTGGCGGATCGTCTCGTCCCCGTTCGGCCTGTGCCTGCGCGTCATCCGAGAGAACCCGGCCAAGGCCGAGGCGCTGGGCTTGAGCGCGCGCCGCTACCGCTTCTATGCGTTCGTGATCGCCGCCGTCTTCGGCGGCGTGGGCGGCGTGCTGCTCGCCGTGCCCACCGGGCTGGCCGATCCGCTGCTCGCCTACTGGACCCACTCCGGGAATCTCGTGTTCATGCTGTTACTGGGCGGCTTCGCGAACTTCTTCGGTCCCATCCTGGGCGCCCTGGTCTTCATCTTCCTGCAAGACCAGGTGATGTCGTTCACGCAATACTGGCGCTTCGTGTTCGGCGCCATCCTGGCCGTCGTCGTGATCTTCTTCCCGCGCGGGCTCATGGGGCTCTGGTCCTCGGAGGGAGCCTGACCCGATGGCGCTGCTGCAGGCGGTGGAGGTCACCAAGTTCTACGGCGACGTGTGCGCGCTGGCCGGCGTGTCGTTGAGGGTGAGCGCGGGCGAGTTCGTCTCCATCATCGGCCCCAACGGGGCCGGCAAGACCACGCTGGTCAACGTCCTGGCGGGGCTGACCGCTCCGTCGGGCGGCGCCGTACGCTTCAAGGACCGGGACGTGGTCGGCATCGGGCCGGCCCGCCTGGCCCGCCTGGGCATGGCGCGCTCGTTCCAGCTCGTGACGATCTTCCCGGGCCTCACCGTGGAGGAGACCATCGCGGCCGCCGCGCTGTCGCGCCTGGGACGCGCAGGCCGGCTGTGGGCGCGGCTCGCCGCGGACGCCGACGTACGGGCCGAGGTCCACGAGGTCGCCCGCCTGTTCGGTCTCGATCGGCACCTGGGCAGGCCGGCCCGAACCCTGCCCCAGGGCGACAAGAAGCTCCTCGACGTCGCCAGCGCGTTCGCGCTGCATCCGGACATCATCCTGCTGGACGAGCCGACCTCGGGCGTGAGCACCGGCGACAAGCACCTGATCATGGAGACGCTCGTGAGCGCGGCCCGGCGAATCGGCATCCAGGCCATCGTGCAGGTCGAGCACGACATGGATATCGTCTTCGGCTACTCGGACCGGATCGTGGCCCTGCACGAGGGCCGCGTGCTCGCCGACGGCCCGCCCGAGCGCATTCGGGCCGACGCCCAGGTCGTCGCCACCGTGCTGGGCCGCACGGAGCCGCACGCGCCTGGAGCAGCCCACCCGCGGTCCGACCCGAGCGCGCGTCACCCGCTCCAATAATGCTCGAGGTGCGGGACCTCACCGTGGACATCCAGGCCAGCCGGGTCCTGCGCGGCATCCGTCTGGAAGTGAGCCAGCACGAGCTGGTCTGCCTGGTGGGGCGCAACGGCGCCGGCAAGACGACCGCGCTGCGGACGATCATGGGGTATCTGCGGCCGGCCGCCGGCGCCATCACGTTCCGGGGCGAGAGCCTGGTCGGGCTGCCCACGCACGCCATCGCCGCGCGCGGCATCGGCTTCGCTCCCGAGGAGAGCGAAGTGTTCGGAGACCTCACAGTGGCCGAGAACATCGAGATCGCCACGTGGACGCGGCCGACGGGGCGCCCGCCCGCGGAGCGCGTCGAGCGGGCCTACCACGTGTTCCCCCGACTGCGGGGGTACGCCACCCGGGGCGGCACGCAGCTGTCCGGGGGCGAGCGCAAGATGCTGTCGGTGGCGCGCGCCCTGGCGCTGGATCCGCACCTCTTGTTGCTCGACGAGCCGTTCGAAGGCCTGTCCCCGGCCATCATCCCGCTCATCACCGCCTCGATCTCGGACATCGCCCGGCTCGGCGTGGCCATTCTCATCGCCGAGTCCAACGTCCACCACGTGCCCGAGCACGCCACCCGCTTGTACGTCATCGAGCGCGGCGAGATCATCTTTGCCGGCAAGCCGCAGGACGCCCGGCGCGACCCGACCGTCCTGCGCATCATCGGAGGAGGACCCTGATGCCATCCCTGCCGCTGATTCCCACCGCCGTCGTCGGCTCCCACGGCAAGCCCGGCTGGTGGTTCACCGTGGTGAAGGCCTACGAGGCCGGCGAGGCCGGCCCCGCCGATGTCGAGGAGATGTTCGATGACGCCGCCGACACCGCCATCCGTGACATGGAGCGGGCCGGCATCGATATCATCACCGACGGCGAGGTGCGCCGGCTCGACGGCTACGTCGACTCCTACTACGCCATCATCAAGGGCATCCGCCCGCTGCCGGTCCGCCGCAAGCTGGGGCCCTGGGGCTACGATCAGCAGACGCGCTACGAGGCGGTCGGGCCCATCGAAACGCCGCCCGGCGGCCTGGGCATCGTCAAGGAGTTCGAGTACCTGCGCGCCCGCACCACGCGGGCGACCAAGGCCACCTGCGCCGGACCCCTCACCTTCGGGTCGCGGATCCTCCCGGGCACGGTGTACGCGGGGGTCGTCGATATCGCCGAGCGCTTCGCCGACGTCATCAACGCCGAGCTGCAGGCGCTCGCGGCCGCTGGCGCCGACTTCATCCAGATCGACGAGCCGGCCCGCGGCAACGTGACCGGGGAGGAGATGGCCCGGCTCTTCAACCGGGCCACCGAGGGCGTCCGGGCCCGGCTGGCCTTTCACATCTGCTTCGGCAACCGCTACGGGCGCTCCCGCTTCGCCCGGACGTACGCGCCGTACTTCCCGGGCCTCCTGAAGGCGCGCGCCGACCAGTTCGTGCTGGAGTTCGCCGGCCGGGAGCTCAGCGAGCTCGAGCTGTGGAAGCAGTACGGCGACGGACGCCAGCTGGGCGCCGGCGTCATCGACGTCAAGGGCTTCGAGCAAGACACGGCCGAGGATGTGGCGCGGCGGATCCGTCGCGTCCTGCACGTGTGTCCGGCCGAGCGGCTGACCGTCAATCCGGATTGCGGCTTCGGCTGGTCGCCGCGGTCCATGTGCAATCAGAAGCTACGCGCGCTCGCCGCCGGCGCCGCCCTCGTGAGGAAGGAGCTGGGCGTCACCGGTTGACACCCAGTCACACCAGCGACGTGATTTGTCAGCGCGCCGGGGCGCCAGCTGCGTCGGAGCGCCCGCGAAATCACCCGGCGCCGCGATGGGTTAGCACGACGTCGCGTCGCCCCAGCGCGGGCGCGAGCGCGGCGGCGTCCGGTACGCTTCTTGCTCCCTCGAGCGCGAATGGCGCGCACGCCCGCCACGGTTCCCGCAATCCTCGTCGTGGACGACGACCGTCGGCTCGCCGACATGCTGGCCAAGATCCTCGCCGCTGAGGGCCATCGCGTCGACACGGCCGACAACGGGCGCGCCGCCCTGAGCCAGCTGGCCCGGCGCGATTACGACGTGATCATCACCGACGTCCGCATGCCCGAGCTCGACGGGTTCGGGCTATACCGCGAGGTGGAGCGACGCTGGCCGGCGCTGCTGCCGCGCGTCATCTTCATCACGGGGGACTCCACCAATCCCGATACCCAGCGGTTCCTGGCCCGCATCGGCGCTCCGGCCCTGCACAAGCCCTTCGACCTCGACGACATCCACCGCACGGTGCGGGAGGCCCTCGCGCGACGTCGCTAATGGCCGCCGGCGGACCTGCCGGCGGCGGCTGCCGGACAAATCAGGTAGACTCGCTGCCGTGGCCCTGCCACTGGAAGGCCTGATCGTCGCCGATCTCACCCAGAACGTCGCCGGCCCCTTCTGCACCCAGATCCTGGGGGACATGGGCGCGGACGTGATCAAGATCGAGCCCCCGGGGCGCGGTGATGACGCCCGGGCCTGGGCTCCCCCGTACTGGGGCGACGAGAGCGCGACCTTTCTGAGCCTCAACCGCAACAAGCGCAGCCTGGCCCTCGACGTCAAAGCCTCGGGCGGTCTGGAGGTGCTGCGGCGGCTGGTCGCGCGCGCCGACGTCTTCGTGCAGAGCCTGCGGGCCGGGGTGGTGGCCCGGCTGGGGCTCGACTTCGCCGGCGCCGGCGCGCTCAACCCGCGGCTCGTGTACTGCTCGATCACGGCGTTCGGCACCCGGGGCCCGTTGCGCGACCTGCCCGGCTACGACCCGATGATGCAGGCCTACGGCGGGCTCATGTCGGTCAACGGTCATCCCGGGCAGGAGCCGGCTCGCGTCGGGACCTCCATCGTCGACATGGGCACGGGCATGTGGGCGGCGCTGGGCATCGTGGCCGGCCTGCGCCAGCGGGAGGCGACGGGACGCGCCGTGGAGGTCACCACCGCGCTGTTCGACACCGCGCTCATGTGGGTCTGCTATCACGTCATGGGCTATCTCGGCTCCGGCACGGTGCCCACGCCCCAGGGATCGAGCACGGCGATGATCGCGCCGTACCAGGCGTTCCCCGCCGCCGACGGTCACGTGATGATCGCCGCCGGCTCCGACGCCATCTTCGCCCGCCTGGCCCAGGCCCTGGGGGCGCCGGAGCTGGCCGCCGACGAGCGGTTCCGCGACAATCCCGGCCGCGTTCGCCACCGCGCGGTCCTCGTCGACGCGCTCTCCGCGCGCACCCGCGAGCGCAAGGTCGCCGACCTGGTGCACGCGCTCCGACGTCATGGCGTCCCCGCGGCGCCGGTCCTCGCCATCGACGCCGTCCTGGCCGAGCCGCACACCCGCGAGAGCGGGATCCTGGTGACCGCGACGCACCCCCGCCTGGGTGAGCTCACCGGCGTGGGGCTTCCCATCCAGTGGGACGGTCGCCGCCCCGACGTGCGGCGGGCGCCGCCCGGCCTGGGCCAGGACAGCGAGGACGTCCTGACCTGGCTCGGCTACACGCGCGACGACGTGCGCGGGCTCCGCAGCCAGCGCGTCATCGTATGAAAGCGCACGGAGCCACGCCGCACCTAGAACAGCCCACCCTCGGCCTTAGCCGAGCTGGCGGACCCCGCTACAAATGACCTATCGTCACCTGCTGGTGGACCGCACGGACGATGGGTATGTGGCGACGGTCACGCTGAATCGGCCCGAGCAGATGAACGCGCTGAACACGGCCATGGGGGAAGACCTCCTGGCGTGCTTCCAGGCGCTGGCCCGGGATGCCCAGGTCCGGTCGGTCGTCCTCACCGGCGCCGGCGATCGCGCCTTCTGCGCCGGCGGCGATCTCAAAGAGCGCAACGCGATGACCGACGAGGCCTGGCGGGCCCAGCACGTCATCTTCGAGCAGGCCGCCTTCGCGGTGCTGCGCTGTCCCGTGCCCGTCATCGCCGCCGTGGAAGGCTTCGCGCTGGCCGGCGGCTGCGAGCTGGCCGTGCTCGCGGACTTCATCGTGGCCAGCGAGACGGCCGTCTTCGGGGTGCCGGAAACCACGCTCGGCATCTTTCCCGGCATTGGCGGCACCCAGCTCCTGCCCCGCCTGCTGGGGGCGCCGCTGGCCAAAGAGCTGATCTTCACGGGGCGGCGGATGAAGGCCGACGAGGCCAAGGCGACCGGTCTCATCAACCACCTCGTGCCCCGCGGCCAGGCCCGAGCGCTGGCCCTGGAGCTGGCGACGACCATCGCGGGCAACGGTCCCGTCGCCGTGCGCCAGGCCAAGAAGGCGATCGCCTACGGGCTGGAGACCGATCTCGACACGGCCATGATCCTGGCCATCGAGGCCTACAACGCCACCGTCCTCACCGAGGACCGCCGGGAAGGCGTGCGGGCGTTCAACGAAAAACGCAAGCCGCAGTTCAAAGGAAGGTAGTCATGGCGGTGATCAACCTCACCCTCACGGACGAGCAGCGGGCCCTGCGCGACGGCGTGGCCGAGATCTGCAAGCGCTATCCGGGCGAATACTGGCGGGCGCTCGACGCCCGCCGCGAGTATCCCGAGACCTTCGTCGACGACCTCACCAAGGCCGGGTATCTGGCCGCCCTCATCCCCGAGGCGTACGGCGGCGCCGGCCTGGGGATCATCGAGGGCAGCCTCATCCTCGAGACGATCCACGCCAGCGGGGGCAACGCCGCCGCCTGTCATGCCCAGATGTACATCATGGGCACCCTGCTGCGGCACGGCAGCGAGGCCCAGAAGCGGGCCCACCTGCCGAAGATCGCCAGCGGGGAGCTGCGCCTGCAGGCCTTCGGCGTTACCGAGCCCAACGCCGGCTCGGACACCACCAAGCTGCAGACCACTGCCGTGCGCCGCGGCGATCGTTACGTGGTCAACGGCCAGAAGATGTTCATCTCGCGCGTGCAGCAGTCCGATCTCATGCTGCTGCTGGCCCGCACCACGCCCGTCGACCAGGTCAGGCGCAAGACCGAAGGCTTGTCGGTGTTCCTCGTCGACATCCGGGGCATCAAGGGCCTCGAGGTCCGCCCACTGCGCATGATGATGAACCACTCCACCAACGCGCTGTTCTTCGACAACATGGAAGTCCCGGCCACGGCGCTCATCGGCGAGGAAGGCAAGGGCTTCGCCTACATCCTGGACGGCATGAACGCCGAGCGGATCCTGGTGGCCTCGGAGTCCATCGGGGACGGTCGCTGGTTCGTGGACAAGGCGGCGGCCTACTCGGGCCAGCGCGTGCTGTTCGGCCAGCCCATCGGGGCCAACCAGGGCGTGCAGTTCCCCATCGCCCGGGCCCACATGGCGGTGGAAGCGGCTGCGCTCATGCGCAACAAGGCGGCCGCGCTCTTCGACGCGGGCGAGCCCTGCGGCCCCGAGGCCAACATGGCCAAGTTCCTGGCCGCCGAGGCGGCCTGGGAGGCCGGCAACGCGTGCATCGACTGCCACGGCGGCTACGGCTACGCCGAGGAGTACGACGTGGAGCGCAAGTTCCGCGAGTGCCGTCTCTACAAGACGGCCCCGGTCAACAACAACCTGGTGCTGGCCTACATCGGCGAGCACGTGCTCGGCATGCCGCGCTCGTACTGAGCCCGCGCGCCGCCGTCTAGGACAGCTTCCCTCCGGCGTCCTGCGTCGGCTGCACGGACACGACCCGCGCGCCAGCGTCGCGCAGCGCCGCCAGGAACCGCTCGCCGAACGTCGCGAGCTTCCAGTCACCCACGCCCTTGACGTCCCGGAACTGCTCGGGGGTCGCTGGCCGACGCCGCGCCATGTCGCGCAACGAGGCGTCGGAGAAGATCAGGTAGGGCGGCACGCCGCGCTCCTCGGCGACTTGACGCCGCAGCGCACGGAGCGTCTCGAACAGCTCGCCGTCAGACACCTCGGCCGCACGATCGACACGGCCCTCGCGTGTCGGGCCCCGTGCCGGCGCGGGACCGACGGGCGCCGGAGCCTTGCCCGCGGTGGTCAGGGGAGCCGGACGGCTCTCGCCGCCCAGCGCCCGGCGACCGCTCTCGGTGATGAGCAGCGTCGGATACTCGTCGTCCGAGCGCGCCAGGTGACCCTGGGCCATGAGCTGATCGATCCACGCGCGCACCTGGCTCTTCTTCTCGCCCCGCAGGGTTCCGTAGGCCTCGAGCCGATCGTGGCCGAGCTGGCCGATGCGGCCGGTGGCGGCGCCGGCCAGAACGTCGGCGACGTGGGTGGCGCCGAAGCGGCCGCGGAGCTCGGCGACGCCGGCGAGGATCTTGAGCGCCACCGAGCCGGCGTCGTCGGCCGCCACCGTCTCGCCGAGACAGACGTCGCAGGCGCCGCAGCTCGAGCCCTCGTAGGGCTGGCCGAAGTAGGTGGCGAGCGCCCGGTGCCGGCAGACCGCGTCCTGGCAGAAGGCGTACATCTCGCCGAGCTTGCGCAGGGCGGCCGGCGGGGGCTCGACGCCCCCGGCGGTGAGGACGGACTTCCAGAGGCCGTAGTCGCTTCCGCTGTGCAGCAGCAGGCACTCGGCCTCGAGGCCGTCTCGGCCGGCGCGGCCGGCTTCCTGCTGGTAGTGCTCGAGGGACTTCGGCATCCCGGCGTGGATGACGTAGCGCACGTTGGAGCGGTCGATGCCCATGCCGAAGGCCACGGTGGCCACCACGATGTCCGCCCGTTCGTTGACGAAGGCGTCCTGATTGGCCCGCCGCTCGTCGTCGGCCAGCCCGGCGTGGTAGCGGAGCGCCCGCAGGCCGCGACGGGCGAGCGCGGCGGTCACCTCGTCCACCTCGGCACGTCGGATGCAGTAGACGATCCCGGCCTGCCCGCGGTGGCGCCCGATCGCGGCCAGCACCTGGGCCAGCCGGTCGGTCCGCGCCTGCACGCGATACATGAGGTTAGGCCGATCGAAGGAGCCGACGAGCACCGCGGGATCCCGCAATCGGAGCTCGGCCACGATGTCGGTTCGCACCGGTGGCGTGGCCGTCGCCGTGTACGCGTGCACGGCCACGTCGGGAAACGCCTCGCGCAGCACGCGCAGCTGCCGGTACTCCGGCCGGAAATCGTGGCCCCACTGGCTGATGCAGTGCGCCTCGTCCACCGCGAAGAAGGCCGGCCGAGCCCGGCCCAGCCGCTCGAGGAAGCCGTCCATCACCAGCCGCTCCGGCGCCACGTAGAGCAGCTGGTGGCGACCGGCGGCCAGGCCCGCCGCGACCGCGGCGCGCTCGGCGCCGCTCTGGCTGCTGTTGAGAAAGGCCGCTGGCACGCCCGCCTGGGCGAGGCCGTCGACCTGGTCCTTCATGAGGGCGATGAGCGGCGACACCACGACGGCCAGGCGACGCAGGTACACGGCGGGCGCCTGGTAGCACAGTGACTTGCCGCCGCCCGTGGGTAGCACGACGACGGAGTCCCGCCCGTCGAGAACGCACGCGATGGCCTCGCGCTGCAGGGGCAGGAAGCGATCGTAGCCCCAGACGCGGTTGATGGTCTCGTGCAGGAACTCGGTCTGGATGATGGCGCGATCATAGCCGACCGGGCCCGTCGGGCCTAGTGTGGACGCTTTCTGACGCTGCGCTGGAGGGCGATCGATCGGCTATGGTGGAGGGAAAGGAGGAGCGCGATGGCCACCCACTCGAAGACCCGTCACGCCGTCCAACGACTCCGCCGTCTGGCACGTCGGCGCCGGGAGGCCGAGCTGAAGCAAGCCCGGCTCAGAACGAGCGACCAGCGTCCACCGTCGCGCCCGGCGTAGCCTCGGCCGGCCGCATGACGAGGACGGGCGACCGGCGTACCCATCTGTCGATGATCCGCGGGTTCCACCTGGCGGACTTCCTCACGCTCGGCAACGCCGCCTGCGGCGTGCTCGCCGTCTTCGCGGTCATGCGGTACGTCGAAACGGGCGATCTCCAGCGGCTCCTGATCGCCACGGGGCTCGTGCCGCTCGCCCTCGTCCTGGACATCCTGGACGGGCGGGTCGCTCGCGGCCGCAGGCGGCACTCCGCCATGGGGCGCGAGCTCGACTCGCTGGCCGACGTCATCTCGTTCGGCATGGCCCCCGCAGCGATCGCCTACGGCGCCGGGATGAAGGGGCTGTGGGACGTCGTCATCCTGGTCTACTTCGTCGCCTGCGGCGTCAGCCGGCTGGCCCGCTTCAACGTCACGGCCGAAGAGCTCGCCGCCGGGACGGACAAGGTCGAATACTTCGAGGGCACTCCCATCCCGACCAGCGTCGTCCTGGTCCTGATCGTCGCCGTCTCAGCCTGGTTCGGCCGCCTCGGCGACGCCCTCGTGTTCGGCGCGGTTCGCCTGGGTCCCGGGCAGCTTCACCCCTTGACCTTGCTCTGGGCACTCTCCGGCTCGCTGATGGTCAGCAAGACACTCCGCATCCCGAAGCTCTAGCGCTGGGCCGCCACGGCATCGCGCTACCGTCTCTCTCGCGGAGAGTCCAGGTAGCGCAGCAGGTCGGAGTCGGGCCGGAGCACGATCGTCGTCTCCGGCGAGAAGACCCGTTCGTACGACTCCAGCCTCCGGAGAAAGCCGTAGAAGACGGGATCGCGCCCGAAGGCCTGCCCGGTGACGGCGGTGGCCTCCGCGTCCCCGGCGCCCCGCAGCCCCTGGCTCTCCTGATACGCTTTGGCGAGGATGATCTCCCGCTGCTTGTCGGCGTTGGCGCGGATCTCCCGCCCCTTCTCCTCGCCCTCCGCGCGGTAGCGCAGCGCGATCCGCTGGCGCTCGGCCTGCATGCGGGCGAAGACGCTGGCCTGGACCTCGGGCGGCAGGTCGGCCCGTTTCACGCGGACGTCGAGCACGTGCACGCCGAAGGGCGCCGACAGGGTGCGCGCTTCCGTCGTCACCGTCTCCATGATGGTCTCGCGCTTCTCGCGTATGATCTCCTTGAAGATCTCCTTGCCCACTTCCTGCCGGAGCCGGGCCGTGATGATGTCGTCCAGGCGCGCCATGGCACCCCGCTCGTCGCGAACGGTCCGGTAGAACTCCAGCGGGTCCACGATCTCCCAGCGCGAGATGTGATCGATCAGCAGGCGCTTCTTGTCGAGGGTGAGATACTCGGCGCCCCCCGTGTCGGCGGCCAGGACGCGTCGGTCGAAGAAGGTGACCGTGTGCACGACGGGCAGCTTCCAGTACAGCCCCGGCTCCCGCACGGTGCGGATCGGCTGGCCGAACTGCGTCACGATCGCCTGCTGCCACTCGGGCACCACGTAGGTCGCCCCGCCGAGGACGGTGGTCACGAGCACGACGATAGCGATCCGCCAGGCCATGATCATCGCCCTCCCGTGGTCGCCGCCGGCTTCGAGGCCGGGGCGCCGCTGTTGGTCTTGGCCGCCGGCGCCTCGGGCAGGAAGGTCCCCAAAGGCAGCAGCGGCACCACGCCGGTCCGATCACCGCGCGAGTCGACCACGACCGTCTTCGTGCGCGGCAGCACGCGATCGACCATCTCGAGGTACAACCGGTCGCGCGTGACGGCCTCGGCCTTCCGGTACTCGGCGAGAATGCGCAGGAACCGGTCGGCGTCGCCGCGGGCGCGGATCAGGCGCTGCTCGCGATACGCTTCGGCGGCGCGCAGCATCTGGACGGCCTCGCCCCGGGCCTTGGGCACGACGCCCTCGGCGTAGCCCTCGGCCTCCTTGATGAGACGTTCACGATCCTCCCAGGCCCGCACGACGTCATGGAAGGCCTCTTGGACCTCCTGGGGCGGATCGACGACGAGCAGGCGGGCCTCGGTGACGAGCAGCCCCGTGCCGTACAGGTCCAGCAGCTCCTGCAGCTGCTTCTTGACGCGGTCCTGCACTTCGACCCGGCCCTCCGTCATCGTGTAGTCGATGTTGGTCTCGCCCACCGCGGCCCGCAGCGCCACCTCGGCCGAGGAGTGCAGCGTGAGCTCCGGATCGCGGGCCCGGAACAAGAACTTCTGCGGATCCCGGACGAGGTATTGGACGAAGAGCTGGACGTCGACGATGTTCTCGTCGCCCGTGAGCATCAGCGACTCGCTGGGGATGGGCCGGGCGCCACCGCGGGTGGAGCGGAAGCCGACCTCGACCCGGCGCACCGTGGCGATGTCCACGATGCGGTGGGACTGGATCGGCGCCGGCAGGCGGTAGCGCAGCCCCGATTCCGTCTGCCCGACGACGCGACCGAACAGGAGGACGATGCCCCGCTCGCCGGGTCCGACGATGTACAGACCGGAGGCGAGCCACAGGACCACGATGACAGCGGCGGCGGCGGCGAGAAGCCGGCGGCGGCCCCAGCGCTGCACGACACGCCGCAGGGGCTCGAGCTGCTCGTTGAAATCGGGTATTCCCTGGCGTGGTGGCCAGCTGCTCATGTTCGAATCCTCCCTGATGACCGATGCTCGTGAACTGGAACCAGCGCGCCCGCCCCGCGGTGACCACGACGTCCCGCAAAGACGCCAGCGGGCAGCGGCGCTCTAGGCGACGGGGCGGAGGAAACCGCTCAGTGGTCTTCGGGAGACGGGGCAGGGGCGTGGAGCGGCAGTTGCGCCCGCGTCGCTCGAGCCCGGCGGAAACGGGGCATCGGAGGCGTGGGCGCGCGGCCGGGCGCGACCGGGCGCTCCGACAGGGCGGCGCGCTCGGCCCCCCGCGCCGGCGGCAGCGGGGGTGCGTCGTCGGGGCCGCGCAAGCGGTCCGCCTGGCGCACCTCCACCGAATCCTCCACGCCAAAGCTCAGCGCGCCTGGAAGCATCGGGTTGGAGACATCGAGCGACAGGTACACCGCGACGAGCAGCGCCAGCCGGGACAGGTTCATCCCGGGCATTGTACGCTGCTCCCGGGTCGGAGTCAGCCGGGCCGGGTCGTCCCGGTCGCGCCCCTCCCCGGAGCTACTTCGCCACGAACGCGCGCAGCATCCAGGCCATCTTCTCGTGCTTCTCCATCAAGCCGGTGAGGAAGTCATTGGTGCCCGCGTCCCCGTGCTTGTCCATGACGGCGACCAGGTCGGCCCGGAGCTGCCGGATGACCGTCTCGTGGTCGGCCAGGAGGTCGCCGAGCATCCCCCGGGCGTCCGGATACTCCCCGGGGCGCTCCCGCAGCCGGGTCGTCTTGACGAATTCGGCCAGCGTGCCCACGGCCTTGCCGCCCAGGGACGTGGCGCGCTCGGCCACCTCGTCCACGATGTCGTTCAGCTCCTCGTATTGAGCCTCGAAGAACTTGTGCAGATCGTTGAACTGCGGGCCGACGACGTTCCAGTGATAGTTCCGCGTCTTGGTGTAGAGCACGTACTCGTCGGCGAGCACGGCATTGAGGACGGTGACGACGGCGTCACGCTTGTCGTTGGGAATGCCGATGTTGACGTTCATGGCTGCCTCCGATCTCTTGGATGTCCACCAGCGGCCGCGGGATTCCGCCATGTTAGACTCACGGGCACCCGGGCGCCCCCGGCGCCCGGGGGACCAATGATGCCATGAAGCTTCCGGCGCGCGTGGTGATCTGCGAGGTGGGGCCTCGGGACGGCTTCCAGATCGAGCCGGACTGGATCCCGACCGAGCACAAGGTCGAGGCGGTCGATCTCCTCTCGGCCGCCGGGCTGCCCCGTATCGAAGTGACCTCGTTCGTGCATCCCAAGGTCGTCCCCCAGCTCCGCGACGCCGAGGCCGTGATGGCCGCCATTCGGCGGCGTCCAGGCACCCGCTACGCGGCCCTGGTCCCCAACGACAAAGGGGCCGTGCGCGCCATCGACGCGGGCGTCGACGAGCTACACACCGTCGTCTCGGCCAGCGAGAGCCACAATCTGGCCAACGTCAACATGACCATCGCCGAGTCCCTGGCGAAGCTGGAGGCGGTCATGCAGGTCGCCCGGCGGGCGGGCGTCCCCGTGGGCTGCGGGATCTCCACATCGTTCGGGTGTCCCTTCGAGGGCGAGGTGCCGCTGGCCCGGCTGGAGGGCATCGTGCGCCGTCTGGTCGATCTCGGGGCGCGCGCCATCGCGCTGGCCGACACCACCGGCATGGCCAACCCCCGGCAGGTCCAACGGACGTTGGAGCGCCTGATGCCGCGGTTCGCGGGCATCGAGTGGGTCCTGCACACGCACGACACGCGGGCCATGGCCATCGCCAACATCCTGGCCGCGATGGAGTGCGGCGTGACCGCGTTCGACGCCTCCATCGGCGGCCTGGGCGGCTGCCCGTTCGCTCCCGGGGCCTCCGGCAACGTGTGCACCGAGGATCTCGTGCACTGCCTGCACGCGATGGGCGTGGAGACGAGCATCGACCTCGACCGTCTGATCGCGGCGTCGCGGCGCGTGCAGGACATCGTCGGCCGCGTCCTGCCCGGTCAGATCGTCAAGGCCGGCCCGTGGCAGCGCCGCTACCCGGTCCCCGACGTCGTCGCCTCCCGCCGCCCCCGCTCCGAGTGACCCGGATGGCGCCTCGGATGCTCGCGCTGATGGACCGGCGCCGACGCCCCGAGCGTCAGCCGGCTCGGGCCAGCGGGCGCGGGGCCGGGCCGACGTACTCCGCCCGCGGCCGGATGAGTCGGTTGTCGGCGAACTGCTCCAGCGCGTGGGCGCACCAGCCGGCCACGCGGCCTGCCGCGAAGACCGAAGTACAGAAGTCGGGCGGGAGCTCGAGCGCGTCGTAGACCACCGCCGAGAAGAAGTCCACGTTCACCGGCAACGCCGTGCGCGCGCGCATGGCCTGGTACACGCCCTCGGCGACCTCGAAGAGCCGCGCCCGGCCCGTCGCCGCCGCCATGGCCTGCGCCATCGAGCGCAGCACGCGGGCCCGCGCGTCGTCGACGCGGTACACGCGGTGACCGAACCCGGGGATGCGGGCGCGGGGGTCGCTGCGCTCGCGCCGGCCCAGCGCCGCGTGAGCGCCGAGCCGGGTGGCGACGAACGCCTCGGCCCGGCCGGGATCGCCGATGTCGCGCAGCATGGCCAGGACGTCCTCGTTGGCGCCGCCGTGGCGAGGGCCCTTGAGCGTGGCCACCGCCGCCGTCACGGCCGCGTGGAGGTCGGCCAGGGTGGCGACGGCCACGCGCAGGGCGAACGTGGAGGCGTTGAACTCGTGGTCGGCGTGCAAGGTGAGCACGACGTCGATCACCCGCTCGACCTCGGGCGACGGCCATTCCCCGCGCAGCAGATAGAGGAAGTGGGCGGCGTGGGAGCCTTCGCGCCGGGCCGGGACGATCTCGCGCCCGGCCCGGATCCGCTGCCAGGCGGCCACCGTCTCCGGCACCAGGTTCATGAGCCGGACCGCCTTTCTCAGGTTGGCCTCGGAGTCGCCGGCCCGCGCGTCCGGATCCACGCTGGCCGCCAGGGAAACCGCCGTCCGCAGAGCGTCGAGCGGATGGGTATCCCGGGGCAGCGAGCGCAGCAGATCGGCCACCGCAGCGGGTAGCCCGCGCGCGGCGGCCAGGCGCTGCCGGAACTCGGTGGCCGGCGTCGTGAGCTCGCCGAGCCACAGGAGCGCGGTGACGTCCTCGAAGGGCACGGCCCCGGCCAGCTCGCCGATCTCGTACCCGCGGTAGTAGAGCCGCCCGGCTGCGCCGTCCACCTGACAGATGGCCGAGCGCGCAGCGATCACGTCCTCCAGACCCGTCTTCCACTCTGCCGCCATCGTCGTCCCTCCCCCGGCCGGCATCCTGGCGTGACGCCCCGCCGGCGACCGTGGCTCTATATTACATGATTTATATTGATACAACAGTACTCGGATGGACCTGGGGCCCGGTCCCTGGTACGGTGGGACGCGATGGTCGTCCTCGAGGGGGAGGAGTTCCTGACGGTGAAAGAGGCCGCCCGCCTGCTGGGGATCAAGCCCGCCACCCTCTACGCCTACGTGAGCCGGGGCGTGCTGCGCAGCTACCGGCAGGGGATCAAGCGCCAGCGACTGTACCGGCGCGCGGAGGTCGAGGGGCTGCTCCGGCTGGCCCCGAGCGGCGGGCGCAGCGCCGGGAAGGTCCGGCGCCGGCGGCCGGTAGACATCCCGCTCGCCGAGTCCTGGATCCGGGACTGAAAACGCGCCGATGAAGCTGGGCGCCTACATCATCCCGGGGCGCGACGTGCCGGCCGCCGTCGCGCTGGTCGCGCGCGCCGAGGCGCTCGGGTATGAGAGCGTCTGGGTCACGCACGGTCTGGGCCGGGACTCCTTCCTCGTGCTCCAGGCGTACGGCGCGGCCACCACGCGAATTGGCCTGGGCAACGGGGTCGTGCCCATCTATCCTCGCCATCCCGTGGCGATGGCGCAGGCCGCCCTCACCCTGGCCGAGGCCACCCAGGAGCGCTTCCGGCTCGGCATCGGCGTGAGCCACCGCGCCTCCATGGAAGCGATGCTGGGTCTGAGCCTGCAGGAGCCGCTGGCGGTGATGCGCGAGTACGTCGCCGTCCTGCGCGGCGCCCTGGGGGCGGGCGCCGCGTTCGCGGGGAAGCACTTCCGCGTGCGCTGGAGCATGGGGCTCCCCGTCCGCCCACAGGCTCCGCCCGTGCTGCTGGCGGCGCTGTCTCCGCGCATGCTGGAGCTGGCCGGGGAGATCGCCGACGGTGTCGTGCTCTGGCTCACCCCGCCCGGGTACGTGCGCGACGTGGCCGTGCCCGCGCTCGAGCGCGGGCGCCGGCGGGCCGGCAAGACGCTGGACGGATTCGAGATCGTGGCCGCGGTGCCCCTGGCCATCACCCACGACCACACCGCCGCGCTGGCCGCCTTCCGCGCCGAGCTCACGCGCTACCTCGAGCAGCCCTTCTACCGCGCCATGCTGGCGCGCGCGGGGTTCGCCGCGGCGCTGGCACAGTTCGACCGCGACGGCCAGCCCCCCGTCGAGCTGGCCCAGGCGCTGGGCGCCGTGGGCGGGGCCGAGGCGGCCCACGCCTACGTCCAGGCCTACCGGGAGGCCGGGGTGACCCTGCCGGCGGTGCGCCCGGTCACCTTTCCCGACGCGCCGTGGTACCAGCCGACCCTGGAGGCGGCCGCGGGATGGTGAGGGCCGGGTGGCTGTCGCTGGCGGCCCTGCTCGTCGCCTGCTCCTCGCAACCGAACGCCGCGGGCGGCCTTCCCGCCGAGCCCGGAGCCGAAGTCCGCTACGTGGCGCTGGGTGACAGCACGGTCGAGGGGGTCGGGGCCAGCCGCCGCGAGCTCAATTACGTGAGCCGCATCCACGCCCGGTTGCGCGAGCGATACCCGGCCGCCGTGATGCGGAATCTGGGCGTGGGCGGCGCCACCTCCGCCGACGTGCGCGACCGGCAGCTTCACCCCGCCGTCGAGTTCCGCCCTCACCTGGTCACGCTCTCGGTCGGCCCCAACGACATCACGCAGGGCGTGTCCGTCCAGCAGTACGAGCGCAACGTGCGGACGACCCTCGAGACGCTGTCCCGGAACACCCCGGCCGTGATCGTGGTCAACCTCCTGCCCGATCTCGGCGTGACCGGGCGCTTTCGCGGCAGCCCGCACGCCGAGCGGGTCACCCGGTTGTCGGTGGAGTTCAACGGGGCGCTCCGGCGAGCCGCCGGGCGGTACGGCACCGAGCTGGTGGACCTCTACACGGCCAGCCGGCAGGAGGTCCCCCGGCACCCCGAGCTCCTGTCCCGAGATGGGTATCACCCCTCCGACGCCGGCTACGCGCGGTGGGCCGAGCTCATGTGGCGGGGCATCGAGAAGAGGATGAACCGCGGCGGCTGAGGGCGGCCCGCCCACCCCCAGGAGATCACCATGGAGTGGCTCAGCACCGACGGCCTCATCGCGCTGATCGCGCTCACCGCGATGGAGATCGTTCTCGGCATCGACAACATCGTCTTCATCACCATCCTCACCGGCCGCCTGCCGCCGTCGCAGCGGTCGCTGGGCCGGCGCCTGGGGCTGGCATTCGCGCTGGGCACCCGGATCGTCCTGCTGTTCGCCATCACCTGGATCATGGGACTCACTGCGCCCCTCTTCACCCTGCTCGGGCGCGCGATCTCCGCGCGCGACCTGATCCTGCTCGCCGGCGGCCTCTTCCTCATCTTCAAGGCCACCCACGAGATCTACGAGAAGGTCGAGGCCGACGAGCCGCACCGGCGCGGCGGCGATCGAGCCGGGCTGATCTGGGTGGTGGCCCAGATCGCCGTGATCGACCTCGTCTTCTCGCTGGACTCGGTGATCACCGCCGTGGGCATGGCCGAGCACCTCATCACCATGGTGATCGCCGTGGTCATCGCCATGATCGTGATGATGCTGGCCATCAACTCGGTGAGCGGCTTCGTGGAGCGGCATCCCAGCGTGAAGATCCTGGCCCTGGCCTTTCTGCTCCTCATCGGGGTGATGCTGGTCGCCGAGGGCATGGGCCGGCACGTCGAGAAGGGCTACATCTACTCGGCCATGGCGTTCTCGCTCTTCGTGGAGATGCTCAACCTGCGCTACCGGGGCCATCGCCGGCGCTTGCGGGCCCAGCGCGCGTAACGTTCTCTCGGCCCGGCCGATAGTAGCGCAAGCCGCGCGCGACGGCGTCGCGCCACTCCGGGGAGCCGTGAATGCGGGTGAGCGGCACCGGATGAGCGGGGTCCGGACGCTCGGCCTGTAGCGCCTGCCCGTACCAGGCCACATCGTGCCAGGCGCCGAGTTTGTAGCCGACGCCGCGATAGACGCCGACCGCCTGGAAGCCCACCGCTTCGTGCAGACCGACGCTGGCCGGGTTGGGAAGCGTGATACCGGCGTAGGCTTTGAAGTAGCCCTGCGAGCGCAGCACGTCGAACAGCGTCGTGTAGAGCGCCCGGGCGACGCCGCCGCGCCGGTACTCGGGTGCGACGTACACGCTGGTGTCGACCGCCCAGCCGTA
Organism: Candidatus Methylomirabilota bacterium; assembly: GCA_035709005.1. Lineage (NCBI taxonomy): Bacteria > Methylomirabilota (SeqCode) > Candidatus Methylomirabilota bacterium. Next base: position 68,845 of record DASTFB010000008.1, read on the forward strand.
GGCGGCCCGGTCCCGATGCTGGCTCGCATAGGCGTAGCCGGCGATGACCCCGTCCGCGTCGAGCACCAGCCAGGGCAGCCGGGGGACCAGCCCGAGAATCCGCGTCGCCATCTCCGCGGCCGAGGGCGCCCGGTCCTCGAACGAGACGGCCGTCGCCTCGCAGAACGGGGCGTAGATCGCGGCCACGGCCGCGGCGTCGCCGGCCTCGGCCAGTCTGATCGTGGCCGGCATCTTACTGACGCAGGCCCGTCTCGGCCAGGAAGGCTTCGATCTGGCGGGGCAGGCCGAAGATGCGGATACGGTCGCCGGGGCGCAGGATGGTCTCGGCGTCGGGGCTCATCACGACCACCCCGTCCGGCCGCTCGATCCGCACCACCACGATGCCGAAGCGTTCCCGCAGCCGCGCCTCGGCCAGCGGTTGATCGGAGATCCCGTCGCTGCCCACCCTGATCTCGCGGACCTCGGGCAGTCCCTGGCGCGCCTGGCGAGCGCGATCCGGCTCGCCGCTCAGCGCCTCGCGCAGCACCTCCAGATAGGCGATCAGGCTGTCCTTGGGCAGCGCGAGATGGCCCAGGCCGTGGCGAATGAGGGTGAGGCCGGCTTCCAGCTCGGGCTGGATCACCTCGGTGGCCCCGGCGGCGCGCAGCGCCTCGTCGGCGGCGCGGTTGTGGGCACGCGCCACGATGGGGACCCTGGGGTTCAACGCCCGGGCGCTGCGCACGGTCAGCCCGGCCTGCTGGTCGTCCGGCACGGTGACGACGACCAGCGCCGCGTCCTCGGCATCCGCGGCCTCCAGGATGCGACGCTGGGCGGCGTTGCCGAAGATGCACGGCAGCTTCCGCGCACGCAAGCCCTTCACGATGTCGGGATTCATCTCGATGACCACGTACGGGAGGTGGAACGTCTCCAGGGCCTCGCCGACCGCGCTCCCCACCCGCCCGTACCCGCACAGCACCACGTGATCCTGCAGCCGGCTGGGGAGCTCGGACAGGGCCGTGGAGGGCCTCCGCAAGCGTCCCTCGGCCGCCCACTTGGACGCCACCCGCACCAGGCCGGCGTTCATGAGAATCGTCAGGAGCGAGGCGCCCAGGGTGGCGTTGTAGATGTCGTCGCCGACGGCGCCCACGCTGCGCGCCACGTGGACGAGCACGAACGAGAACTCACCGATCTGGGCAAGCCCCAGGCCGACCAGGATCGCCACGGACACCGGATAACCGAACAGCCACGTGATGGTGGAGCGGATGGTGAGCTTGCCCAGGACGATCAGGCCGACCACCAGCGCCAGCAGCGCCGGCTGGGAGAGCAGCTGAGACGGATCGAGCAGGACGCCGAGCGTCACGAAGAAGAAGGCCACGAACACGTCGCGGAGCGGAAGCAGGCGGGCCAGCGTCTCGTGAGCGTAGTCGGAGCCGCTGATCGTGAGCCCGGCCAGAAAGGCCCCCAGGGCCAGCGAGAGCCCGACGGCCTGGGTGAACGCCGCCAGCCCCAGGCCCACGCCCAGGGCCACCAGCAGGAAGAGCTCGGGGTTGCGGGTGCGGGCCACCCGCGTCAGGAGATGGGGCACTGCCCGGGCCGCCAGATAGGCGAACGGAATCAGGATGACGGCCGCTCGGAACAGGGCCAGGCCGATCTCGCCCAGGTCGCGCCCCTGGAACGCGCCGAGAGCCGGCATGAGCACGATGAGGACCACGACGGCAAGGTCCTCGGCCAGCGCGGTGCCGATGAGGATTCGGCCGTGGCGGGAGTGTAGCTCGCCCCGGTCGAGCAGCAGTCGGATGAGCACCATCGTGCTGCTGACGGAGATCACCATGCCGACCGCCGCGCCTTGCAGCAGGGGCGCGCCCAGCAGGCCCCAGACTCCCATGGCCAGGCCGATCGTGAGCAGGATGCCCAGGGGGCCGCCCACGAGCGCCACCCACTTCACACGCCCCAGGTCCTTGAGGGTGAACTCGATGCCGATGGAGAACATGAGGAGCACGACCCCGATCTCGGCGAAGAGCTCGAACGTACGGATGTCCGAGACGGAGGGCCCCGGCGTGAGCGGACTCACCAGAACGCCGCCCAGGACGTAGCCGAGGATGAGCGGCTGCCGCGCCAACCGCGCCAGCGTCCCGCCCAGAACGGCGGCGGCGAAGACCAGCGCCAGATCGACAAAAAATGCCGGGTGCGTGACCATGCGCTCCGCGGGCGGTGCCGGGCCCGCGCGAGCATGATACTGTAATGTCGCCGGGCCGACGCGCATGAGCCTCACCGTCCTCACCAACGCCTTCCTCATCGACTGCACCGGCCGCGATCCCGTCGAGGGCGCGGCGCTCGTCGTCGAGGACGATCGCATCAAGGACGTCGCGCCCGCCGGCCGGGTCGGTCCCCTACCGGGCGCCGTCACCACGCTCGATTGCCGGGGCGCCACGCTGATGCCCGGGCTCACCGACGCCCACGTCCACATCTGCGCCGTCACGGAGAACGTCCTCGAGCAGCACCGGCACTACCCGCCGAGCTACATCGCCGCGCGGGCCATGCGTCGGGCCGAGGAGTGCCTGATGCAGGGCTTCACCACCGCGCGCGACGCCGGCGGGGCCGACTCCGGCTTCCGGCTGGTCCTGGAGGAGGGCCACTTCCACGGCCCGCGCCTGTTGGTCTCGGGCCACTACATCTCGCAGACGGGCGGCCACGGCGACGTGCGGCGCCCGGCCGAGACGACCGGGCCGGTCGACTGCTGCCTGGGGATGATCGGCGCCATCGCCGACGGGGAGGACGAGGTGCGCCGAGCCGTGCGGGAGCAGCTCCGGCGCGGCGCCGACCAGATCAAGGTGATGGCGTCGGGCGGGGCCATGTCGCCGGCCGACGAGCTCGACACCACCCAGTACTCGGTGGCCGAGCTGCGAGCCGCCGCCGAAGAGGCGCGAGCGGCCGGCACCTATGTCCTGGCCCACGCCTACTCCGACAGCGCCGTCCGGCGCGCCGTCGAAGCCGGCATCCGCTCCATCGAGCACGGCAACCTGATCGGCGAGGCCGCCGCCCAGGCGATCCACGGAGCGGGGGCGTTCCTCGTCCCGACCATGGTCACCTACGAAGCGATCTATCGGGAAGGCAAGCGCTACGGCATCGGCGATCACCAGATCCAGAAGATCGCCCTGGCCCGCGAGCAGAGCGTGCAGGGGCTGACCCACGCCTACCGGGCCGGCTGCAAGATCGGCTCGGGCTCGGACCTCCTCGGCGATATGGCGGCGCATCGGGCGGTCGAGCTCGAGCTCAAGGGCCAGGTCATGCGCCCCATGGACGTCTTGATGTCAGCGACGCGGGTCAACGCCGAGCTCTTCCGCATGGAGGATCGGATCGGGACGCTGGAGCCTGGCAAGTACGCCGACCTCATCGTCGTCGCCGGCAATCCGCTCCGCAACTTGAGGATCTTCCAGAACGCCGACAACCTGAAGGTCATCATCAGGGGCGGGCGTCTGATCAAGCAGGCGCTGTGAAGCGACCGGACACCCTCGATCTGCGGCTGGCCCCGATGGCGGGCGTCACCAACGCGCCGTTCCGGCTGATCGCCCGGGCCTGCGGCGCCGGGATGCTCACCAGCGAGGAGATCGACGCGCGCGCCCTCGTCGAGGGCAATCTGCGAACCGAGCTCCTCACCCGTTACCTGCCCGAGGAGCGGCCGCTGGCCTTTCAGCTCCTGGGCTGTGATCCGGACGTGCTGGCCGAGGCCGCTCGCCGCCTGCAGGCGCGCGGCGCCGACGCCATCGACCTCAACATGGGCTGCCCGGTCCCCAAGATCGTGGCCAAGGGACAGGGCGCGGCCCTGATGCGGGATCCGCTGCAGGCGGCCCTCGTCCTGCGCGCGATGCGCAAGGCCGTGGACGTCCCGCTGACCGTCAAGATGCGGGGCGGCTGGGACGAGGGCACGGTGAACGCGGCCGAGATCGCGCGCATCGCCGAGGCCGAAGGGGTGGACGCGCTCACCGTGCACCCGCGCACGCGCAGCCAGCAGTACACGGGCCGGGCCCCCTGGGACGTCCTCGCCGAGGTGGTCTCGGCCGTCGCCATCCCCGTCACCGGCAACGGCGACGTGCGATGCCGAGCCGACGCGCTGGCGATGACGCAGGCGACCGGGTGCGCCGCCGTCATGGTGGGGCGCGGCGCGCTCGGCGCGCCCTGGGTCTTCCGCCCGGCCCCGGCCGGCCGCGACGAGCGCGCCGGGATCATCCGGCGCCACTGCCAGCTGATCGGGACGCTTCTGCCCCCGCGAGACGCGCTGGTGCAGCTCAAGAAGCACCTGGCCTGGTACTCGGCCGGGCTGCCCGGCAGCGCGGGCCTCCGGGCGCAGCTCTTCGCCGCCTCCGACCCCGCCAGTGTGCAGGCGCTCTTCTGGAGCGCCTGGTAAGTCAGTCCGAACGGCCTCGCGCGGCGATCTGCCACACGTCGATCACCTGCGGACCCCGCACCACCCAGACGCGGTCGTAGAGGTTGAACGTGGGGTCGCAGTGTGGCGGGAAGAACTCGATGCGCTCGCCCAGCTGCGGCCGCCGGTCGGGATCGGTGACGGTGAGCCGGCCATGCTCGTCACCGGCGAACTCGTAGCTGATCCCCGGGCGTTCCACGGGCTCGGGCGGAAACGGCTTGTCGGTGGAGAAGGCCTTGAGCCCGGCGTCCACGACGGCCCGCGCGGCGGTCGGCACGCTGACGACGGTGGCCGCCACCGTCAAGGCCAGCTCGAAGTCGGTGAGGGCGTCGCCCCCACGCCCCCCGATCCGGCGATACTCGAGGTCCATCACGCAGTACGACCCCGACTGCAGCTCGGTGAGCCCGTCCAACTCCACGTCGATGTCGTAGGTGCCCGTCGACGCGCCGGCCACGATCTGGAGCGGTAGCCCGGCGCTCTCCAGCAGCGCGCGCGTCTCCATCAGCGGCGCCATGGCGGCCCGGGAGGCGTCCCTCCGGGCTTTCCAGCCGACCACGTGGGCGCAGTGCCCGGCATAGCCCTGCAATCCGCGCAGCCGCAGCGCGCGCTGTGCGGCCACCCGGCGGGCCAGGGCCAGCGCGGGCGCCCCGGGCGCCGCGCCGGTGCGGCGGCCGCCCACGTCGACGTCGACCAGCACGTCCAGGACGCGGCCGGCCGCGGATGCCGCCGCGGCCAGACGGTCCACGTTGTCCTCGTGGTCGACGACGACCATCGTGTCGGGCGCTTCGGCCAGCAGCCGCACCAGGCGGGTAATGGCCAGCGGCGCCACGATCTCGGTCGTGATCAGCAGGCCGCGGACGCCGGCCGCGGCCATGACTTCGGCTTCGCCGAGCTTGGCGCAGGCGACGCCCAGGGCGCCGGCGGCCACCTGGCGCCGGGCGATCTCGGGGCAGCGGTGGGTCTTGGCATGCGGGCGCAGGTGCTTGCCCGAGCGCCGGACGTGCTCGGCCATCCGGGTCAGGTTGCGCTCGAATCGGTCCAGGTCCAGGAGCAATGCGGGCGTGGGGATCTCGTCACGCATCATAGCCGGGCGCCCACTGTATCACGATGCCCGTGCTAGACTCGGCGCCATGCCCGGACGGCCGTTCCTGCAGATCCCCGGCCCCACGCTGGTTCCCGAGCGCGTCGTGCGCGCCATGTCCCAGCCGGTGATCGACCACCGGGGCCCGCGCTTCGAAGCGCTCGTCCGCGACTGCCTGGACGGTCTCAAGCGCGTGTTCCAGACCGAACGCGGCCACATCGCGCTCTTTCCCGGATCGGGCACGGGAGCCTGGGAGGCGGCGATCGTGAATACGCTCTCCCCCGGCGACCGGGTCCTGGCCTGCGTCAACGGCTTCTTCGCGGCGGGCTTCGCGCGGACCGCGGCCGCCTTCGGCCTCGACGTCGAGCGCCTGGAGGTGCCGTACGGCGCCGGCGGGCCCGTGGACCGCGTCGAGGCGCGCCTGCGCGCGGACGACGCCCGCGAGCTGCGGGCGGTGCTGATCGTCCACAACGAGACTTCGACGGGCGTCACCTCCGACGTGGCCGGCGTGAGGGCCGCGCTGCAGCGCGCCGGTCACCCCGCGCTGCTCCTCGTCGACACCGTCTCGTCGCTGGCGTCGATCGACTTTCGCTTCGATGCCTGGGGCGTCGACGTCGCGCTCACCGGACCGCAGAAGGGCCTGATGCTGCCACCGGGCATGGCGATCCTCGCGGCCGGCGATCGGGCGATCGCGGCCAGCGAGAAGGCCCGCTGCCCGCGCGCGTACTGGGACTGGCAGCCCGTGTTCGAGCGAAATCGACGCGGCCAGTTTCCCTACACCCCGGCCACCACGCTGCTCTTCGGCCTGCGCGAGTCCCTGGCCATGCTCGAGGAGGAAGGGCTGCCACAGGTGTTCGCCCGTCACGCCCGGCTGGCCGAGGCGTGCCGGCGGGCCGTGCGGGGCTGGGGGCTCGAGCTGCTCTGTCGGGACCCCGCGGCCTGCTCGAACACGATCACCGCGGTGGTGATGCCGCCCGGCACGGACGCCGACGCCGTCGTCGACCGGGCCTGGCAACGGCTCGAGCTCTCCCTGGGGCTGGGCCTGGGCGACGTCAAGGGCCGGGTCTTTCGGATCGGCCACCTGGGCAGCCTCAACGAGCTGGACTTGCTGGGAGGGCTGGCGGGTGTCGAGATGACCTTGAAGGAGCGCGGCCTGTCCTTCCGCCCCGGCGCCGGCCTCGCCGCTGCCCAGGAGTTCCTGCTCGGCTGATCCCGGTCAGCGTCCGATGGCGCGCCCGAGGTTGCGGCTCTGGATCCCGCCGGAGACCGCGTCGTCGAGGTCGGGCCGCCTCGGCGGCTCCAGCACCTGCTCGATCAGGGCCCCACGCCGCCGCGCCGCCTCCAGCTCCGTCACGACCGCGGCGACGTCGTCCTCCACCGCCTGGCCCGGCGGCCGGGGCAGCACCACGAAGCGCTTGCGCGTGAGCTGGGTCTCGAGACTGGTGACCGGCGACGCCGACTGATCAGCCGCGGCGCAGCCGCCGAGCGCCACGGCCACGCCGACGACCACGATCCCCACGCGCATCCCCGGCCTCCTCGGAGCGATAGGCTACACCCGACCGTCAGGGAGCGCTCACCTGGTCGCTGAGCTCGTTGGTGTCGTCGGGGCGGCGGGGGAAGTGAGCCTGCAGCGTTCGACCGACTTCGGCCACCGCCTCCACCAGCGCCTGCCGCGGGCGGCCCGCGCGCAAGCGCTCCACCAGGAGGTCGCGAATCCGGTCCCAGTAGCCGTCGCCGACGTGGGCGTGGACCCCCTCGTCGCCCAGGACAGCCAGCTGGTGGTCGTCCAGGGCCACGTAGATGAGCACGGCGTTGCGTTCGCGCGTGCGGTGCATGCCCAGCTCGGTGAAGACCTGGCGCGAGCGCGTCAGGGCGTCCCCCGCCGGCAGCCGCGGCTCGAGATGCACGCGGATCTCGCCCGATGTCCCCGCCTCGGCCAGGGCGATGGCCTCGCTCACCGCGCTCAGGTCGTCGTGGCTGAGCACGCGTCTGACCCAGCGTGGAGGGGAAGCCATCACCACTGCCCGCTGGCGCCACCGCCACCGAAGCTGCCGCCTCCACCCGAGAAGCCCCCGCCGCCTCCACCCGAGAAGCCGCCCCCGCCACTGCCGCCCCGCCAGCCCGGCGAGATCGGCGGCACGTACCAGCCGCGAGGTCCCCCCGTGTAACCGCGCCGGCCCGGGCCCAAGCGCCGGACGTGGCGATTACCGAAGAGCGCGGAGGCGATCATGACGATGAGGACCAGCGTGACGACGCCGAACGCCACGAAGGGCAGCCAGGCTTCGGGCGGGGTGCCCCCCCGGGCCGCCGGTGGCGCGTTGCGATTCTCGATGCGGGCGAAGACGGCATTGACCGCGCTCTCCAGGCCCGAAGCGTAGCGCCCTTCCCGAAACCGGGGCGCGATGACCTCCGAGATGATGGTGCTGGCGACGGCATCGGGCAGGACCGGCTCCAGACCGTACCCGACCTCCAGCCGCACGCGGCGCTCGGCCAGGACGACGACCAGGATCACGCCGTTGTCGAGCCCGCGCTGCCCCACCCGCCAGCGCTCGGCCAGGCGGATCCCGAAGTCCTCCAGGCTTTCGCCCTCCAGCGAACGAAAGACGGCGATCACCATCTGGGCGCCCGTGGCGCGCTCGCGCTCGGTCAGCAGGCTCTCCAGCCGCCCCCGGTCGGCCGCGGACAGGAGCCCGGCATAGTCGTTCACCCGCGCCGTGGGCGCTGGCGGGATCTGGAGAGCGAGGGCGAGCAGTACGGCCGGGAACAGACTAGAACTTCACCTTCGGAGGCGTCGCCGCATCGGGAGTCGCTTCGAAGAAGGCCTTGGGCTGGAAGCCCACCAGGTTGGCCACCAGGCTGGCGGGAAAGACCCGCAACCGTGTGTTGTACTCCCGCACCGACTCGTTGAACCGCCGTCGCTCGACGGCGATCCGATTCTCCGTGCCTTCCAGCTGCGACTGCAGCGCGAGGAAGTTCTGGTTGGACTTCAGCTCGGGATACCGCTCCACGGTCACCAGGAGCCGGCTGAGCGCTCCGCTCAGCTGCTGCTGAGCGGCCTGGAAACGCTCCAGGGCCTTGGGGTCGTTGAGGGCCTCGGGGGTGAGCTGGATGCTGCTGGCGCTGGCCCGCGCCTTCGTCACTTCCTCGAGGACCGTTCGCTCCTGGGCGGCGAAGCCCCGGACCGTCTCCACCAGGTTGGGGATGAGGTCGGCCCGGCGCTGGTAGACGTTCTGCACCTGCGCCCACTTCTCGCTGACGTCCTGATCGAGTCGGACCAGCTGGTTGTTGATGCCGATCGCCCAGCCGCCCACGGCGACCACCAGGATCCCGATGATCACCAGCGCGATGAGCGTCCCGCGTGCCACGATGGTTGAGATTATACGCGCGGCCGGCGTAGACTTCGCGCCATGCTCGAGCCGCTGCCCGAATACCGGGTGAAGGCGCGGAACACGTGGGCCGGGGGCGAGAATCTCATCCACGACGATGCCGTGGCTCGCCAGCACGGGTTTCGCGGCGGCCTCGTGCCCGGCGTCACCGTCTACGCCTATCTGACCCAGCCGCTGGCGAGCGCGCTGGGGACCGCCTGGCTGGCCCGCGGCACCGCCAGCGTGCGCTTCGTGAAGCCGGTGCTCGAGGGTGAGGAAGTCGGGGTCGCCGGCGCCGTGACGGCGCGCGAGGCCACCGGCCTGAGCGCGCACGTGACCGCGTCGACGACCGCGGCAGGAGAGTGCGCCGTCGCCGACGTGACCGTGCCGGCGGGCTCGCCGACGCCGGTGAACGCGGCCCTCTATCCGGAGGCGCCCCTGCCCGCCGAGCGGCCGCCCGTGAGCCGGGAGGTGCTCGAGCGTCCCGGCCCGCTGGGCACGCCCGAGGCCCTCTACGACGAAGCGCGCGCCGCCGCCTATCTGGAGAGCGTGGCCGACGGGCTGGCTCTCTACCGAACGGCCCAGGGCTGGGTCCATCCGGCGTTCTACCTCGATCAGGCCAACCGCGCGCTGGACCGCAACGTGCGACCCGGCCTCTGGATCCACGTGTCGAGCCGGGTCCGCCACCTGGGCGGCGCGCGGGTCGGCGAGCGCCTGAGCACGCGGGGCCGGGTCCGCTCGCTCTGGACCAAGAAGGACCGGGACTACGTCGAGCTGGATCTGCTGATCACCGTCGGCGCCCGCCCGGTCGCTCACATCATCCACACCGCGATCTATCGGCTGCCGGACACCGCGAGTCAGCCGGCCTTCTTGAAGAATTCGTAGCGCGCGGCCAGAAAATCGCGATTCGGCTTCAGATGGTCGGCGCGCGGCACGTGAATCCGCCGGCCCTGGCGCTGGGGACGTTCCAGCGGGAACGCTCGCGCCGTCCTCGTCAGGCGGCTGTGACCGGATGGTGTCCCATCACAATGCCGGCGGAGGGCACAGCTCGCGAGTCCGGCCGTCGTTGCTTCGGCAAGGACCGCGTGCTAGAACCGTGAGCGCGCGACGGGAGAGCGCCGGGGCGCCGGCGCTATCGATTCGCCGGGAAGCTCTGCCGAGGAGGCCGCCGTGGATCTGACGTACTCGCTCGAGGACCTCGCGTTCCGGGAGCGGGCGCGGCGTTGGTTCGAAGCCAACACGCCACGCCACGAGCTGACGACCCTGGAGCAGCGCCGGAGCTGGCACCGCACGCTCTACGAGGCCGGCTACGTCGGGATGGGCTGGCCGCGGGAGTACGGGGGGCGGGACGCCACGCCCATGCAGCAGGCGATCGTGGCGGACGAGATGGCGCGCGTGAACGCGCCGCCCACCATCAACGGCCTCGGCATCGGCATCGTGGGGCCCACCATCATCGTGCACGGCACCGAGGCCCAGAAGCAGCGCTATCTCCGCAAGATCCTCAGTGCCGAGGAACTGTGGTGCCAGCTCTACTCCGAGCCCAACGCAGGCTCGGACCTGGCCAGCCTCAGGACGCGCGCCGAGGATCGGGGCGATCACTTCGAGGTCACCGGCCAGAAGATCTGGACCAGTGGCGGGCTCATCGCCGACTGGGGCTTGCTCCTGGCCCGCACCGACCCTCGCGTCCCCAAGCACAAAGGGATCTCCTGCTTCCTCATCTCCCTGCGCCAGCCCGGCGTGGAGGTGCGCCCGCTCAAGCAGATCACGGGGAGCGCGGAGTTCGCCGAGGTGTTCATGACCCAGGCCCGCGTCGAGAAGAGCGACCTGATCGGCCGCCTGGGGCAGGGCTGGGAGATCGCGCAGACCACGCTGTCCTACGAGCGCGGCGGCAACTCGCTGGCCCGCGTGACCCGCTACGCCATGGCCTTCCGCCAGCTGGTGGAATCGACCAGGACCCTGCGCCGGAGCGGCCGGCCCCTGCTCGACGATCCGGTCGTCCGGGGCCGGCTCGGGCGCCTCTACGCCGAGCTCGAGGTCCAGCGCTATGCGGCGCTCCGGGTGCTGAGCGCGCTCGAGAAGGGCGAGTCTCCGGGACCGGCGTCCTCCATCACCAAGCTCTCCTACAGCGAGTTCGAGAAGCGTTTCTACGAGGTGGCGCTGGAGATCCTGGGACCCTACGGCCAGGCGTCTTCGGGCCTGCCGGCGAACCTCACCTTGCCCGTCGTCGGCTCCTCCGGCCACGGCAACACGTGGCCCTACGCGTTTCTGTGGTCACGGGCGGGCACGATCTACTCGGGCTCGTCGGAGATCCAGAAGAACGTGATCGGCGAGCGCGTGCTGGGGCTCCCCAAGGAGCCGCGGGCCGACCGGGTGAAGGTCTGATGGATTTCGCCTTCAACCCCGATCAGCAGCTGCTCCGAGATTCCGCGCGCGGCTTCCTCGACGCCCACTGCCCGTCCACCGTCGTGCGCGCCCTGTGGGACGACGCCCGCGGGGAGAGCGAGAGCATGTGGAAGGACATGGCCCAGCTCGGCTGGCTCGGCCTCACGCTCCCCGAGGCCGTGGGCGGCAGCGCGCTGGGCATGGTGGAGACGGCCATCCTCCTCGAGGAGATGGGCCGGGCCGCCTATCCCGGCCCGTACTTGTCGACCGTCCTCGCCGCCACCGCGCTGGCCGAGGCGGGCAGCCCCGACCAGCAGCGCCGCTGGCTCGGGGCCATCGCGGCCGGCGCCGCGCGCGCCACCGTCGCCGTGCTCGACACCGACTGGAGCTGGGAGCCCGCGGCCATCGCCACCCGGGCGGTTCGCGCGACCGGCGGCTTCACGCTCACCGGGACCAAGCGCTTCGTGCCCTGGGCCCACGTGGCCGACGTGGTCATCGTCCCCGCGCAAGCACCGGAGGGACTGAGTCTGTTCCTCGTCGAGCGTGCGGCGCCGGGCCTGACCCTGGGCGCCATCCAGGGAATAGACCTGGGCACCCGCTGGGCCACCCTCACGCTGGACGCGGTCCCCGTCGCCGCCGAGGCGGCGCTCGGCCCACCCGCCCAGGGGGAAGCGCTGCTGCAACGGGTGCTGCAGCGCGGAGCGGTCGGCGCGGCGGCGGAGATGCTGGGCGCGGCGCGCCGCTGCCTGGACATGAGCGTGGCCTACGCCAAGGTGCGAGAGCAGTTCGGTCAGCCCATCGGGGCCTTCCAGGCCATCCGCCACAAGTGCGCGGAGATGCTCATGGAGGTGGAGAACGCGCACGCGGCCACCTACTACGCGGCGTGGGCCACCGATACCGGGGCCGAGGACGCGGCCCTCGCCGCCTCCGTGGCCAAAGCCTACGTCGGCGACGCGGCCCGCCAGGTGTGCGGCGAGGCCATCCAGGTGCACGGAGGCATCGGGTTCACCTGGGAGTACGACCTGCACCTCTACGTCAAGCGCGCCAAGGCCCTGGAGACCATGTACGGGGACGCGGATCACCATCGCGAGCTCATCGTCCGCCGCCTCGCGAGCTGAGGCGGGCGCCTGACACCGGTGTCCTCGGCCCCGCTGCACGGTATCCAAGTCGTCGACCTCACCGGCTACATCGCCGGCTCCTACGCGGCGATGATGTTGGCCGACCTCGGCGCCGACGTCGTCAAGGTCGAGGCGCTGACCGGCGATCCCTTCCGAGAGCTGCCCGGCTTCTTCGGCTGGAACCGGGGCAAGCGCTCGCTGGCCGTGGACCTCAAGACGCCCCGGGGCCGCGCCATCGCTGAACAACTCGCCGCCCGGGGCGACGTCGTGATGGAGAACATGCGGCCGGGCGTGGCGGACCGGCTGGGGCTCGGCTGGCCGGCGCTCTCGGCCATCAATCCGCGGCTGATCTACTGTTCGGTCACCGCCTTCGGCTCCACCGGGCCCTACGCCGACCGGCCCGGCTTCGATCCGCTGCTCCAGGCCATGAGCGGGGCCATGGCCATCCAGGGCTTCGGGGGGCCGCCCCAGTACATCCGCATCGCCATCACCGATTACTACGCGGCCGCGCTGGGCGCTCAGGCCGTGCTGACCGCGCTGTTCGTGCGCGAGCGAACCGGGCGCGGGCAGCGCGTGGAGACCTCGCTGCTGCACGCGGCCATGGCCCTGCAGTCCGGCAACTTCGTCGACTACCCGGGCAAGCAGCACATCTTCCGCGACAATCCGACCTATCGGCTCTACCGCGCCGGGGACGGGGAATGGTTCTTCCTCGCCTGCGGCAACCAGACGTTCTGGGTGAAGCTCTGTTCGGCGCTCGGCCTGCAGCACCTCGCCGACGATCCGCGCTTCGCCTCCTGGGTCCTGCGCCTGGACAACCGCGAGGCCCTGCTGCCCCTGCTCGAAGGCACCTTCGCCACCCAGCCGCGGGCCCACTGGTTGAAGCTCCTGGCCGAGCACGACATCCCGGCCGCGCCGGTGCAGAGTCTGATGGAGTTCATGGACGACCCGGCCGTGCGCCATCACGACATGAGCCGGAGCTACGAGCATCCCGACGTCCAGCGCTTGCGCCTGCTGGGCCAGCCGCTCATCTTCTCCGACACCCGGGCTGCCGACCCCGGCCCGCCGCCGGCGCTCGGGCAGCACACCGACCAGGTCCTGGGCGAGCTCGGCTACGAGGCCGACGCCATCGCCGAGCTCCGCGAGGCCAAGGTGATCCGATGACGGAAGAGCCGCTTCGCTACGAGGCTGCCGACGGGGTGGCCACGGTGACGCTCAACCGCCCCGACGTGCTGAACGCGATGAACCAGGGCATGCGCGAGGCGCTCACCCGTCGCTTCACCGCGCTGGCGACCGACGATGAGGTCCGCGTGATCGTCGTCACCGGTGCCGGGGAGCGCGCGTTCTCGGTGGGCGCCGACGTCCGGGAGTTCGTCGCGCCCCAGACGCCCGTGCGCTTCCGGGACCAGCGCCGGCTGGTGGACTTTCGCCGAGTCATGGACCGCTGTCCGCAGCCCATCATCGCCGCCATCCGGGGCTACGCGCTGGGCGGAGGGCTGGAGCTGGCCCTGGCCTGCGACATCCGCGTGGCCGGCGACGACGCCCAGCTCGGGCTGACCGAGATCAACCTGGCCATCATCCCCGGCGGCGGAGGCACCCAGCGCCTTCCCCGCCTGCTCGGTCGCGGCAAAGCGCTCGAGCTCATCCTCACCGGGGCCCGGATCGACGCGGCCGAGGCGCGGCGTCTGGGCCTCGTGGAGCGCGTGGTGCCGGCGGCCGAGGTGCGGCAGCAGGCGACGGCGCTGGCTCGCGAGCTCGCCGGCAAGGCGCCCGTCGCCCTGCGCTATGCCAAGGAGGCGGTCGTGAAGGGGCTGGAGCTTCCGCTGGCCGACGGCCTGCGCCTGGAAAGCGACCTCTCGACGCTGCTCCGTACCACCGAGGACCGCCTCGAGGGCGCCCGGGCCTTCCTGGAAAAGCGCCGGCCGCGCTGGACGGGGACGTGACGTTCGCGTACTACAAGCGTCTGAGCCGCGCCCAGCAGGCGATCTACCGCAAGAGCGACCAGGTGAGCGAGATCCGTCTGCCCCGCCCCGAGCTGCTCCATCCCCTCGTCGAGGACGTGGCCTCGGCGCTGGCCTCCGAGAGTCGCGACCAGACGTGGCAGGCCTCGGATCGGCTCCTGCGCGGCCTGGCCCGGGAGCTCGGCGTGCCGCCCGTGCAGGTCGAGGTCCTCGCCGCCCGCCCGCACCGGCGCTGGGGGGAGCTGCACGGCCTCTATACCGCCGAGGCGGGCCGTACGCCGAAGATCCAGCTCTGGATGCGCACCGCCAAGCAGCGTCGGGTGGTCGCCTTCCGGACCTATCTCCGCACGCTGCTGCACGAGCTCGGCCACCACCTGGACTACACGAAGCTGCGCCTGCGCGACTCGTTCCACACCGAGGGCTTCTACAAGCGGGAGTCGAGCCTGTTCCACCAGCTCGTCCCGGAAAGGACCGCCGCCATGCCGACGATGGAGGAGTACGCCAAGCAGACTCTGGCCCAGCGCCTGACCCGCCTCGAGCGCACCCCCGAGGAGCTGGCCGCCGCACTGCAGGGCCAGCCGGAGAGCGTGCTGGCCCGGCGCCCGGATCCGAAGAGCTGGGCGCCCAAGGAGGTCGTCTGCCATCTGCGAGACACCGAGGAGCTCTTCGACAGCCGCTTCCAGCTGATCGCGCTGAATGACGAGCCCAAGCTCGCGGCGTTCGCGCCCGACACCCCGGACCGCTGGGCCGAGGAGCGGCAGTACTTGAGGAACGACGTGCAGCAGGCGCTCGCCGCGTTCCGGCGCCGGCGCGGTGAGACCCTGGCGATGCTCAAGAAGCTCGGTCCCGACTGGCAGCGGGCCGGCCTCCATCCCACCCGCGGGCGGATGACGGCGGACGACTTCCTGACCCTGATGGCCTGGCACGACGACAACCACCTGGACCAGCTCCGGCGCGCGCTGGAGGGCCGGGCGTAGGCGCTCAGCCTTCCACCACCACCACCAGGGGCGCCATCGGCTCCCGCGCCGCAACTCAGCGTCTTTCCTGCCTTCTCCCTTGGCATCCGCCGTGCGTTAGACAAGGCCGCTCGCGCCTGTAGCGCGAGTGAAAGCGGGGAAGCCATGAACGAAGCGAGTTGGCGCGGTGTTCGCGGGCCTCTGCCGTTCGGGGCACTGGCCATCGCCGTCGTCCTCAGTGCGCTCGCGATCGTCGAGGCACTGGGCGGTCAGGCTCGACCAGAACCCGACCCGCCCTGGGTGGCGCATCTGCAGGCGATGGACGACGCTCTCGCCGCGGGGGACCGTCGAGTCGCCGACTGGGCCCTGCGCGAGGCCCACTGGGCGGCGCTCGGGAGCCGGCGGTGGGAGGGGATGATCGAGGTCGGCGATGCGGCGCGGCGCGCCGGGAACATCACCGTCGCGCGCACGGCGTACATGACGGCGGCCTTCCGGGCGCGACGGCTCCGCTCGCTCGAGGGCATCCTGAGCGCCGCCCAGGCGTTCGCCGGGCTCGGGGATCGGGAAGCGGCCCAGCAGTGGCTGAGCGTCGCTACGGAGCTGGCGAAGCCGAGCGAGAGCGGGCTGGCCCGGGTGCGGACGGTCGGCGAGAATCTCCACCGCCGGGCCTTCGCCGGGGAGCGGCCGTGATGCCCCGTGCGTGTTGACATCACCCGATGCCGCGCCTAGAGTCCGACTTTCTGGTGATGGAATCACCGGGCACGTGCGACGGCGGCAGCGAGCGCCCGGACCGAGCAGCGCGGCCTGAGCCGGGCCAGGACGCGCCGCCGGCCGAGCGAATCAGCATCAGCGGCCTGGACCAGCAGTCGGCCGAGGCCCTGAGGATCGCGGTCACGCGTCTGGCAAAGCGATTTGGCCTGGAGGTTCGAGCGGAGGTCCGCGAAGAGCCGTCCCCGGAATGAGCCTCGCCTCCGACTACGACCTGATCGTGCGCGGTGGCCGGGTCATCGACCCGGAGCAAGGCCTGAACGCCGTCCTCGACGTCGCCGTCCGCGACAACCGCATCGCGGCGGTCGCTCCGCACATCGCCGGCGGCCCCCGAACGCACGTGCTCGACGCCACGGACTGCCTGGTGACGCCGGCGGTCATCGATCACCACGTCCACTGCTTCGAGCACTTCACCGACATGGGCGTGCATGCGGATGTCGTCGGCGTCGGCCAGGGGGTCAGCGCGGTGGTCGAACAGGGGACGGTCGGCGCGGCGACGTTCCCCGCGTTTCGCAACTTCATCGTTCGGCCGGCGAAGACCGACGTGCTCTGCTACCTCTCGGTCCACGTGGCCGGAGACCCCAAGGGCGGGCAGCACGACCTGCACAGCCCCGACACGGCGAACGTGAAACGGACGGTGCAGGTGTGCCGCGACTACCCCGATCTCGTGCGCGGGATCAAGGCCCACGCCGAGCTGGGCCTGTATTCCCGGTGGGGAACCAAGCCACTGGCGCTGGCCAAGCTGGCCGCCATGGAAGCCGGCGTGCCTCTGGCTGCCCACATCGGAAACCTGTTCAAAGCCGCCAGGCCGGCGAGCGATTCCCCGGACGACGCCCTCCGCGACTCCCTGACCCTGCTCGACCCCGGCGACATCCTGGTGCATCCCTACACCAACAACCCTGGGGGCCTGCTCGACGAGCACGGCAAGGTCAAGCCCGAGGTGCGCGACGCGTACGCCGGCGGTGTGCTCTTCGATCTGGCGCACGGGACTCACTTCAACCTGGAAACGGCGCGGCGGGCATTCGACGAGGGCTTGACGCCACACATCATCAGCAGCGACGCCCACCATGAGGTCCACGGCGAGCGGCGGGTGGCCTGGGGCACGAGACATCTGACCTATACGCTGTGGGGGGCTATCGCCAAGATGATGGCCCTCGGGATGACGGTCGAGGACGTGGTCAGGATGACGACCAGCACCCCGGCTCGGGTGCTTCGCCAGGAGGACCGCCGGGGCAGTCTCCGCGTGGGCATGCCGGCCGACATCTCTGTTCTTCGTCTCCACACCGGCGCCTGGCTGCTCCGTGACGGCCGCGGCCACACGATTCGGGCCGATCGCTGCCTGCTGCCCCGCCATCTCATCCGACCGGGGCCGGTCCACCAGGTCACCGACGACATCCCCGTCGACCTGGCCGAGGCGCGTTTGTCGGCTTAAACGGGCGCCGCCCGCCCGGAGGAGGTACATCATGCCGCGCAAAGGGACTCGCCGTACTGGGCCCTCGACCGAGCGGCGCCCGAACCGCCACAAGCTCGATGGCCGCTTGCAATTTCTTCTGTCCCTGCCCGCCGAGCGGCTCAGCGAGCTGCGGGGGGCGGAAACCCGGCGGCTCCACGAGGTCGCGGCCGAACTCCGCGAGGCCCGAATGGCCGTCGAGAGGGAAGAGAGCGAAGCGGGAAAATCGCGGGCCCGCGAACGGCTCCAGGCTGCCGAAAGACGGCGCTTCGCTCCGCTCACGACCGGCTTCCATGTGCCTGACGGCTCCGCCGGCGTGCCGCCCGCTCGATTTTCCGAGCCGTTCGTGTCGGCATTCATTCTGAGCGATGCCGGCACCGCGGATCTCGAGGACATGGGGGTGCAGGTGCGCAGCCGGGTCGGCGACGTCTTCACGGCGTTCGTACCCGTATCGGCCATCGCCCGGCTGGAGGCGTCCGCGGTCATCCGCTATGTGGAGCTGGCTCGACCAGTCTTTCCCGCCCTGAACCAGGCCGTTCCCTACGCCCAGATCGATACCCTTCACAACGCCACCCCCGCCGTCACCGGGGCCGGCGTCGTGGTGGGTATCGTCGATCTGGAGATTCTTGACATTTACCATGACGACTTCCGGACAGCGACCGGCGCCACACGCGTGTTGTGGCTGTGGGACCAGAGGTTGGATGCGGCAGACAAGGACCTCGTTGAGGAAGCTCCGCCGGCGGTCACCGGTCTGTCGGCAAGCTACGGCGTCGAATACGACCAGACGACGATCGATACGGAGCTGAACCATCCGGCGGTGACGCCCGCCTACAGGATCGTCAGGCACGGCGGCGACGTGGCCTCCCACGGCACGTTCGTCGCCGGCATCGCTGCCGGAAACGGGCGGGCTCAGTCGGGGACTTTCGTGGGCGCGGCGCCCGAAGCCGACATCATCTACGTACGCCTGTTCGAACCAACCCGCACGGATATCTTCGCGGACAGCGCCTACGTCGCCGACGCCTTTCATTACATCTTCAGTCGGGCGGGCAGCCGGCCGTGCGTCGTCAACATGAGCGCCACGGACGATCTCGGGCCCCACGACGGCTCCGCCCTCGGCGAGCGGCACCTCGACGAGTTCCTGACGGTCCCGGGTCGCGCCATCACGGTGGCCGCGGGCAATTCGAACCTCAACGCGTCCCACGCCGCCGGGACGGTGGCGCCGGGGGGTGTTACGACTCTGACCCTCCACTACGTGGGGGGAGCCGTGAACGGTGACACCGCGGAAATCTGGTACGACGGCCACGATCAGTTCACGGTGACGGTGACGGCGCCGACCAGCCCTCCCGTGACCGTCTCATCCGTCGCGCCGAACACGACCGACAGCACGCCCTTGCCGGGCGGCGGTACGCTCCGGGTCAGTTCGACCCAGGATGATCCGCGCAACCATGACAACGTCATCACCATCATCATCGAGCCGGGACCGAACCAGCAGATCCCCCCGGGCGACTGGACGGTTCGGCTGACCGGTACGGTGGTGATCAACGGGACCTTCCACGCCTGGGTCGATCGCAACAATCGCGACCAGTCCTGGTGGGAGCTCCCGCACGTCCAGGAGAATCAGTGCACGCTCGGCACACCGGCCACGGCCCGGCGCGTCATCGCGGTCGGCAACCACGACACCTCCGGTCCGCCGCCCGCGCTCGATCAGCTCAGTGGCCGGGGCCCGAGCCGGGACGGCCGCGTCGAGCCCGAGATCGCGGCCGTGGGCAGCATGATGGCGCCCCGGTCCCGCAATCAGAACGCGCTCTTCGGCAGCCCGTACGACTGGGGGTCGGGCACCAGCCGGGCGGCGCCGCTCGTGGCCGGGGCGTGCGCGCTGCTTTTCCAGTGCCGCGGCGCCAGCGCCACCTGGGCCAACCTCAAGCAGATCCTGGAGAACACGGCCGGCCCGACGAGCACGGCCATCCCGCACGCCGGGTTCGGCTTCGGCACCCTGCGCGTGGCCAACGCCTGCGCGGTGGCGGCGCCGGCGACCGACGTCTGGCTGCGCGACGACCTCACCGACACCGGAATCGAGCCGTTCACCGGGCCGGTCGCGTGGCTCAGCCCGGACATCGAGATTCTCGACACCGCCGGTACCCCGGTGGCCAATCCGAGCTTCCATCCGACGAACCGCTTCAACAACCTCGTCCGGGTGACTGTTCGCAATCGCGGCACCCAGCCTGCCCGCAACACGGAGGTCTTTCTGTACTGGGCCGATCCCGCGACGAACATCCCGTATCCCTCGGCCTGGAGTGCCTCGGGTATCTACACCGGCGCGCCGAACTTCACGACGCAGGGAAATGTGGCGGTGATCCCGCTGCTGGCCCCGGGCGCGTCGACGCAGGTCCAGTTCGCCTGGGCGCCGCCGGCGCCGGGATCGAACCTGCGCCAGGACAACCACTTCTGTTTGCTGGTGCGGGTCGAGAACGAAGCTGACCCGTCGGGGGTCGGGGCCGGCGGCTGGTCGCCGATCACCGCACGCAACAACATCGCGCTCCGCAACGTCCTGGTTCAGCCGGTAGCGTCCGGCATGGCCTTTTACATCGTGGGGTCCGCCGATCACGACAGCCTCATCATCCGTCCCCAGGACGCGGAGATCGTTCTCGACATCCCGATCGCCGCCTTGCCCTGGCGGGATCGCCGGCTGCTCGAGCGGCACGGCCCGCGCCCGCCGTACGGTCTGCGGGCGGCCGATCCGTTGCGGGCCGTGAAGACGGTGTTGAAGGGGCCGGACGCCGAGGAGCGTATCGATGTCGTCGGCGCGACGGCCCTGGAAGTGCATGACGGAATCGCCCGGATCCGGGCCATGCCCGAGCGAGCGCTGGTGCTGCGATCCCTCCGGCTGATCGAGGGCGCCCGCATGCCAGCGCGGCTGCACGTGCAGGCTCGGACCGATGCCGGCCCCCGGTTCGTCCACGTGGCCCAGTACTCCGGCGGCCAGCTCCTCGGCGGGGTCTCGCTGCAATTCGGCCCGACCGTGGAAGGGCGGCGCGCTTGACAGCGCAGGGCCCGGGACCTAGAGTTCCGCCCGCCGAGAGCGACATGCAAGCACGAGTGGTCGTCAATCGCGCGGGAAGCGGCGCTGCCAACAATCTGATCCGGAGTCTCCGCGCCGGCGGCCGGCCCGTGTACGTCATCGGGTGCCATCACGATCCGTTCGTCCTCCGGAAGTCGGCGGCCGACGCCAATTGCCTGGTGCCACGAGTCGGCCACCAGCACTTCACGGAGGCGCTGTGTCGGGTGATCCGGAACGAGCGGGCCGATCTGTTCCTGCCGCATACCGACGACGACGTCGAGCTCGCCTCCCGGCTCCGAGAAGCGCTTCCCTGCCGGGTGTTCCTGCCGCCTCCCGACGTCATCGAGCTGTGCCAGGACAAGTATCGGCTGAACACGTGGCTGGCCGCCCGCGGCGTGCCGGTCCCGTTGACGTACCCGGTGACGCCGCCAAGCCCCGTGGAGGAAGTCTTCGCTCGGCTGGCGCCACGCTCACCGCTCTGGTGTCGCGTGCGGACCGGGAGCGGCTCCGTCGGCGCCACGCCGGTCCGAACGGTAGAGCAGGCCCGAGCCTGGATCAGCTACTGGCAGGACATGCGGGGCGTCCCGCCGGACGCCTTTGTGCTCTCGGAGTACCTGCCGGGTCGGGATTTCGCCTGTCAGATGCTGTGGCGGTCGGGCGTGCCCGTGCTGACGAAGACCTGCGAGCGCCTGTCCTATTTCGGCGGCGCCGGCCGTCCCAGCGGGGTGTCGTCGGTGGCCGCGCTGGCCAAGACGGTGTACGAACCGGGTGTCCGCGACATCTGCGTCGCCGCCATCCGCGCCCTCGGCGCCGATGTCTCTGGCGCCTTCAGTGTTGATCTCAAGGAGGATGCCTTCGGCCTGCCCCGGATCACCGAGATCAACGCCGGGCGCTTCATCACCATGATGAACCTGTTCGATTTCACCGGGAAACGCAGCATGACGGCGACCTACGTCGCCCTGGCCCTTGGGGAACCGGTCGACGGGGGCGATGACTACGACGTGGACGAGGAGCACTACTTCATGCGTGATGTGGATACCGTGCCGGCGATCTTTCACGCCGACGAGCTGTTCATGGGGATCGCGGATGCGCGATGGCCGGCGACCGAGCGGGCCATGACCATCAGCAGGCAGGAGGAGCCGCGATGAGCGACGACCAGCCCGGCAGTGGTGTAACGCACTCCGTAACCGTCACGATTCCTCCACCCACAGGAGGATGGAATCCCACGACATGGGCACAGTTCAAGCAGGCGGTGAAGGCGCTCGCGACGCAGTATCAGGGCCAGGTGACCGAAATGACGTTCGAGACCAAGAAGTAAGCGCGGCCATCGTGAGTGTGGCGGTCGACGTCGACCGCCACGGCGCTGAGGCGCTGCGCATCGAGCTCATTCGGCTGGCCCGGCGCTTCGGTCTGGAGCCGACCGGGAGCCGGGTAGAGGCAGGAGGGCCGCAGCCAGGCGCCTGAGCAGCCCGGCCGAGCCTACGTCGGCTGCAGGAGCTGCATGTCCATCTCGCCGGCCATCGTTCGGGCCGCCGACATGTGCTCCCTGGCCTCGGCTCGGGCACCGGCCCGCTCGAGGAGCAGGCCCAGGCCCAGGCGGCAAGAGGCGGTCAGCGGCCGCATCTCGAGCTCCCGGGCCAGGGCCAAGGCGGCTTGATAGCTCGCCGCGGCGGCCTCCCGGCGTTCCGGACGATCCTGGCGCGACTCGATGTCCCCCAGGAGCTGAAGGGCGTGGGCTTCGTGACCGCGCTCGTGGTGCTCCCGGGCGAGGGCCAGGGCCTGTTGCCCCACGTCTCTGGCATCCTCGCTGAAGCCGCCCAGCAGGTACACGCGCCCGAGGGCGGCCAGACGGTTGGACTGCCCAGCCGTTCTCCGCATCGAGGCGTGCTGCGATACCGCCTTCTTGATGAGCACGATGGCGTCCTCGACTCGTCCGGATAGTGCGTAGCTCAGGCCCAGGTCGGAGGCCGTCGCCGGGGAGAAATAGGGAATCCCCCGCGCTTCACTCAGCTCCAGCCCGCGCTCCAGGATCGGCACGGCACGAATCAGATCACCTTTCTGGAGGTACGCCCGGCCCAGACCCCAGCAGCCGAGGACGAGGCTGATGGCATCGTCGGCGCTCTCCGCGATCGTCACCGCTTCCTCGGCGACGGCGATGGCCCGGGCGAAGTCGCCGAGCTCGGCCAGGCACAGGGCGAGCCAGGTGCGCGAATGCACGGAGGGCAGGTAGGGGAACCCCATGTGCTGCGGAGCGAGATCACCGTGCAGCAGCGCGACATTGCTGGCCAAGAGCTCGGACGCGGCCCGATACTCGCCGAGGGCGTGGTCGACGTGGGCCATATAGGTCCGCGCGGCGACCAGGAGCGGCGGCTCGCCGACCTCGTCGGCCTGGGTCATGGCCAGCCGTCCCGACTCGAGGGCCCGACGGTATTCGCCCATCTGGCGAAAGTAGTCCGTCAGGTACACGTTGATCCACGCCAGCCGCCGGCGATCGCCCAGCGCCACCGCGAGCGGGCGGACCCGTTCCAGCTTGTCGAAGATCGCGGCGAACTCGCCCAGCGGGAGGAGGGAGTTTCGCAGCTGCAACGTGATGTCGACCGCCGCCTCGCGCGTCTGTGGGGTCTCCGGCACGTGGGCGAGCGCCGCCAGCGCCTGGTCCAGGCAGGCTGCGGCCTCGCGATGGGCGCAGGCGACGGCCGCCTGTCGACCAGCCTGGCGTAGATAGTCCGCCGCCTTCGCCCACAGTCCACCTTGATAGGCGTGATGCGCGAGGCGCTGGCTCTGCTCGACCAGCCGCTGTGGATAGAGATCCTCCATCACGTCCACGATGCGGGCGTGCAGGAACCGGCGCAGGTCGGGGTCGAGGCTCTCGTAGGCGACCTCGTGCGTCAGGATATGCCTGAACGTGTATTCGCTTTCCGCACCGAGGCTGGTCTCATAGAGGAACTCCCCAGCCCGCAGCTCGGCCATGCCCGCGCTCAGGTCGTCCGGAGCGATCCCCGCCACGCGCTCGAGCAGCGAGACGGGCACGTCCTTGCCGAGCACCGCCGCGGTCTGGAGCAGCTGCCGCGCCGACGGCGGCAGCCGGTTGATACGGGCCTGCAGCACCTCTTGCACCGTGTCGGGCACGGCGAGCGGGGGCGCCGTCACCCGCTGCTCCCGGACGCTCCGGGTGAGCTCTTCGAGGAAGAACGGGTTGCCTTCGGCCTTGCCGAGAATGGCGTCCACGACGGCGGGACCGACGTCATACGAGCCGAGGAGCGCGCGAACGACGCTCAGGCTCTCCGCCGGGGGTAAAGGCTGGAGGGCCATCTGCGTGGCGTAGGATTTGTCGATCCAGGTCGGCCGGTACCCGGGTCGGTAGGTGGCGACCAGCACGATACGGGCGCTCGGGATGGCCTCCACCATCGACGTGAAGAGCTCCTCCGACGACTCGTCGATCCAGTGCAGGTCCTCCAGAACCAGCACGAGAGGGCATTGCTGGCTCTGGCGGAGGGTCAGCTCGCGCAGCGCGCCGAAGATCCGGGCTTTGAAGGCTTCGGGGCTCAGCCCCCCAACCCGATCGTCGCCGTCCTTCAACCCAAGGAGATGAAGCAGATACGGCGCGCGCTCGCTAGGGTCCATGCCGAGGCGATACAGGACGGTACGCACCTTCTCCGCCGCGACGTCGGGCGCGTCGGTGCGCGCGATGCGGCACGTGATCCGCAGCATGTCGAGGACCGGGAGGTACGGAATCCCGCTGGCGTAGGACAGGCACTGGCCCTGGAGATACTCGACCTGCTGACCGGCCAGGTGATGACGCAGCTCGAGGAGCAGACGGGATTTCCCGATGCCGGCATCGCCGGCGATGCCGACCACCTGACCGCGGCCGCTCGCGGCCGCGGCGAAGCGACTTCGGAGCAGCTCGAGCTCGTGCTGGCGGCCCACGAAGGTCGCCAAGCGACGCCGGAGCCCGAGGCCGGCCCGCTCACCCGCCCCGAGATGAAACGCGTGTCCCTCCGGCGTCGGCGTGAGGTCGAAGTTGCGGCGGAGGAACGGCGCGGTCGCCTCGCTCACCACCACCTCGTCCGGCCTGGCCGTCTCCAGGAGGGAATCCAGAAACGCCCAGGCGTGGGGCCGCGCTTCCAGCTCGATGGCCGGCCCCGGGCCGAGATTCACCAGAAACTGGTCGACGTGGATGGCGACCTTGACCTGGACCTGCCGGGCTTCGTCCCGCCGGGCCCGCTCCACCGCATTCAACGCGGCGATGGCGGCGTGCGCCGCCCTGGCGGGCGCGTCCTCGACCGGCTCCACCCCGAACACGGCCACCATTCCGGCCGCATTGACGTCCTCCACCCTGCCGCCGAACACGCGAACTTTGTCGCTCAACAGCGCGAGCGTTCGCCGACCCAGGGCCGAGCCCTCGGCGCCGGCCGGAATGAGGAGCACGACACGTAGCAGCGTGACACGACGGTGCGCCCGGGCGGGGACACCGGGAACGACAGCGGCCGGCTCGGGCGGCGCCGCTTCGCGGGCCGGGACGGGCCGCCGGCCCCGCCGCGACGGCGCTGCCGCGCCCGGTCGCAGGCGGTGCTTCTCGATGCGGTATCGCAACGTGTTGCGCGAGATGCCGAGCCGAGCCGCGGCCTGGCTCACGTTCCAGTTCGTCGCCGTCAGCGCATCGAGCAGGGTCGCCCGCTCCACGTCGTCGACGGCCGCTTCCAGCGTGACCGGGGCCGTTGGCGGCGAGGGCGCCGGCGCCGGGCGGCTCTCCGGCAGGGCCAGCGCGGCGGCGCCGACCTCGCGGCTGGCGTCGAGCAACGCCACGCGCTCCATGACGTTGCTCAGCTCACGGACGTTGCCCGGCCAGGCATAGCGGACCAGCGCACCCCGCGCGTCGGCGCCGAGCGTCTTGGCGGGCAAGCCATAGTCGGCGCAGGCGCGGGCCAGAAAGTGCTCGGCCAGCAGCAAGACATCGCCCCGGCGGTCTCGCAGCGCCGGCAGCGAGAGGGTGACAACGGCAAGCCGATGATAGAGGTCGGCGCGAAACCGTCGCGTCGAGACGGCGGCGGTCAGATCCTCATTGGTCGCGGCCACCACCCAGACATCGATGGGCTCGCTGCGAGTGCCGCCCAGCCGGCGGACTTCCCGTTCCTCGATGACCTTGAGGAGCTTGGCCTGCAGGGCCTCGGGCAGGAGCCCGATCTCGTCCAGAAAGATGGTGCCCCGGTGGGCGAGTTGAAAGAGGCCGGGCCGGGACTGTCGCGCGTCCGTGAAGGCGCCCCGCTCGACGCCGAACATCTCGGCCTCCAGCAATGTCTCGGGGATGGCCGCACAGTTGACGTCGACGAACGGCCCGCTGGCACGCACGCTGGCCGAGTGCATCGCGCGGGCGACCAGCCCCTTGCCGGTACCGGTCTCTCCCTGAATGAGAATCGGGGGTAATCGACGGGCTTCGGCCTGGCGTTTCAGAAGCCCCCGGACCTGCTCGCGAACTGCCACGATCTCGGGACTCGTCCCGAGCAGTTGGGCCAGGGGATCCATGCCGAGCATGGTACTGTCCCCAACCCGACTGCTCAAGATTCCACCACCACCAGCCGGACCGGGACAGCCCGCAACGCCGTCGATGATGTGGGTATGCGACCGATCTCGCGCGTCCTGTAAATCGCCGACGGCATTGGCGCCGAGGGCCGGCGGCCGGCTCAGCGGAAGGCGGGCGCCACGTCGCTCATGAACCGGTCCAGGAGGGGGCGCGGGTCCTTGGGCAGGAACATGCTGGGCACGAACAGCGTCTCCACGCCGGCCTCGTGGAGGCGAGCCAGCTTGTCGCGCACCGCGCTCACCGATCCCGCCAGCAGGACGTCGCTGGTCAAGGCCTCGGGGAATCCCATCCGTCGGCTCACGGCGGCGGCGAGCCGGGCCACGTCGTCGCGACTCTCGCTGATCAGCAGCGGCATGTTCGCGGATCGCCGGAGCGCTTTGGCGTCGCGTCCGAGCTCGGCGCAGTGCTGGTCCAGGATCTTGCCTTTGTGGGCCAGCGTCGCGGGGCCGCCCCAGACATTCCAGTGGCCGGCGTGCCTGGCCACCAGACGCAGGGTGACCCGCTCGCCGCCGCCACCGATCATGAGCTCGGGATGCGGGCGCTGCACAGGCTTGGGCATGCAGGGGGCGTCCTGCAGCCGGTAGTACGTCCCCATGAAAGTGGTCTTGTCCTGCGTCCACAGGAGCTTGATCACCTGACAGGCCTCGTCCAGCCGCGCCAGCCGCTCACCGACGGTGCCGAACGCCACGCCGTAGGCCTCGTGCTCGTTCTGCTGCCAGGCCGCGCCCATCCCGAGGATCAGGCGGCCGCCCGAGACGATGTCCACGTTCGCCGCCATCTTGGCGACGATCGCGGGATGACGGTAGGTGTTGCCGACGACGATGGTGCCCACGGCCAGGCGGGGCACCAGCGCGGCCAGCGAGGACAGCGTGGTCCAGCACTCGAGCACGTCGCCCACCCGCTCCGGCGTGTTGGGCATGAAGTGATCGGTCACGCAGGCGACATCCCACCCGGTGGCCTCGATATGGCGCCAGAGGCCGAGCACCTCGGCCCAGCTCGTGTTGGTCAGGCTCGTGAACAGTCCGAATCGCATCGGCCTCAGCCCTTCCCGGACGGCGGGCACCCGGCCACGCCCACAGCGGCCAGCTGCGCGCGAAGGTCGTCATCCCGGTCCACGCGGTACAGGATGCCTCGCATGCCCACGGCTTCGGCCGCGGCCACGTTGGCGTCATGGTCGTCGACGAACACGCACGCGCCGGGCGGCACACCGAGGCGGCGGCAGGCCAGCGCGTAGATCTCGGCTTGGGGTTTCGCGCAGCCGACCTCGGCCGAGCAGACGACGTCGTCGAAGAGCCCGATGATGCCGAGCCCGTCGCTGAGCCGCGCCCGCAGCGTCAGATCCGCGTTGCTGAGCACGCCGAGGCGATACGAGGGACGCAGCGCGCGGGCCAGCTCGACCGTGTCGGCGATCAGGTGTTGCGAGGCCCGCCACTCCACGTGCAGGGGCGGCAAGGGCCGGCCGGCCAGGCGCTCGATCTCGGCGTGCGCCGCCGCCAGCCAGGCCTCACGATCCCCGCGACCTCGCTCCACCGCCTGCCAGGCTTCGCTGCCGTAGAGGCTTGCGCGCAGGGCGCCCGGCGGCAGGCCGTGGGCCGACTCCAGGATTCGGGCCACATCCCAGCGCATGTTCCACAGGACGCCCCCGAAGTCGAGGAGGACGGCGGACGGCCGAGCCGCCGTCAATAGCGGGGGGTCCCGCTGGGAGCAACCGGGGACGGCGGCGGCTTCTCGGCCTTGGGCGGGCTGACGCTGATCCAGCCCCGGCTCTTCATGCAGGCGTCGTCGACCTTGCCGTCCGGCGAGCAAGCCGCGATGTCGCGCCGGAATTCCGCGGCGGTGTAGGGTTGGTCGGGCTTCAGCCACTCACGTTGGCCGGAGCCTCCGCACCCGGCCAGGACGGCGCCGAGCCCGAGGAGCAGGAGCAGCGATCGACTCACCATTCCCCCCGGGATTGTACTGGGTGTATGGTCTAGGGGGAACTGGCATGGAGACCGGCTGGGGGCGGGGCGTCTGGACGGCACTGATGGACCTGGGGGCCCGGCTCGCCACGGTCCTCCCCGGGCTGCTCGTCATGATCACCTTGATCGCGCTCGGGCTGATCCTGGGCATGATCGCCCGCTCGATCCTCACCCGGGTGGCG
The DNA here is from genome assembly GCA_035709005.1 of Candidatus Methylomirabilota bacterium. Taxonomy (NCBI): domain Bacteria; phylum Methylomirabilota (SeqCode); species Candidatus Methylomirabilota bacterium. The sequence continues at coordinate 97,104 of DASTFB010000008.1, forward strand.
CGGGCCGTGGGCTTCGACCGCTACATGGAGCGGTGGGGCGCCGCTCCGGCGCTGCGCCGGGCCGGCCTCATCCGCACGCCTGCCGACGTGCTCGGCATGATCGTGTTCTGGGCGATCTTCATCCTGTTCGCCAGCCTCGGTGTCGATGCGCTACGCGGCCCGGTGGGCGGTGGCGCCACGGCGTTCGTCTTCTCGTTCCTGCCGCCCCTGTTCACCGCCCTGCTCATCGTCGTGGTCGGCTGGGCGATCGCCAACTTCCTGAGCCAGGGGCTCCTGATCGCCGCGGTCAACGCCGGGCTGCCCGAGGCTCGGGTGCTCGCGCGCGCCGCGCACTGGGCTGTGCTGCTCTTTGCCGTGGCTACCGCGCTGACCCACCTGGGTATCGGCAAGGAAATGGTGCTGGTCGCCTTCGGCATCTCGTTCGGCGGTCTGGTCTTCGCTCTGGCTCTGGCTTTCGGTCTCGGCGGGCGGCACGTCGCCCGTCAGCTTCTGGCCCGCCGCCTGCGCCGCGAGGCGCCTCCGGAACGCGAGCGCCTGACGCATCTTTGAACAGGGCACGGGCACCCGGGCTTCGCCACGCCCGTGCCCCGCCGCAACCGCCCGCCGCGGTTGATCGACCAGCCGATCTGAGTCGCGACTCTGCGCGACGCTGTCCCGTGTTGCCTCTGCCGGGCACCCGGGCTTCGCCACGCCCGTGCCCCGCCGGAATCCCCGCCCCGGTATATCTCGCACTCGACATCAGGGGCGAAACAGTACGTAGCCGACGCCGGTGCGCTCGAGCCAGGCTCGGGTGAGCTCGGACAACGCGTAGCGCCGGCGAACCGACGAAGCATCCGGCGCCGCGGGGTCGTTCACGAGCACGTGCTCGCCCTCGTAACCGGTCAGCACGAGCAGATGACCGACGGTGGCCGCGACCGCCGCGCCCGCAAGCTCACCCGCCGCGTAGCGGACCGAAGCGATGATCGGCAGACCGTGGTCGAGGCACCACCGCGCCGCTGTCCAGTCGGGAAAGCGTAGCAGGTAGCCCAGCACGCCCCGCCGGCCGGCGGCGCAGATGGCGGCCGGCCACACGCCATAGAGGTCCAGTCCGGGGTGAAACATCTCGGCCGCCAACCGCGGCACCGAGTCGGTGATCCCGAAGTAGGCGAGCACCATAGCCACGCTCGTCGGCGAGCAGACGCGCGCCCCCAACGCGCCCCCCTCACGCATCTGGCTCAGCGCCGGAACTTCGAGCCTTGGCGAGGCGGCAGGGCCGCCATCCGAGCCCGGGGGGGCGAGGTCGCAGGCCGAGAGCGTCAGCAACCACGGCGTCGCCAGAACCGTGGCGGCATCGGCTGCGGGGAGTCGCACGCGCAAGCGCACCGCCTCGATCGGCGCGGTCGTCGTGAACACATCCACGTCGGCGTGCAGACCCGCGGCGCGGGCGGGAAGCGGGCTGAAGCTGGCGGAACCCAGCGTCTCGCTGGTCGCCCACGGCGACCAGCCATCGGGCGCGAGCACCGAGACCTCGAATCGCAGGCTGTAATCGATGGCCGAGATTGCGCTGAAGGCGGGCAGCAGATGACGCGCTGCCGAACGAGGCCGCCAGGGGCCCGCCTCCAGCCAGATGTCCGCCCCTGCGCGAACGGGCGGCGGCGCCGGCTCCACCTCGCGCAGGCAACCGGGAGGCATAGCGCCGGCGAGCGCGGTCCGACCGACGCCGGACGCGACGACGAAGAGATCAGTCGTCAAGGGCTTTGGCGGGGGGCGTGGACGGGACGAAGCCCGCCCACGGCATCCCCCTTGGATTGTCGCGCAACTCGCATTGCGCATCCCGGCAGAAAACCGGGATTCAGGTTTCACGAACCTCGGCGGCGCCGCTCGGTGCTGTGCTCAAGCGCCGGACGGCGCGGTTTCTGAGCCCGGTGGCGTGCTCTCCATACCCAATCCCTCCGGGTTGGGAGTTGCTGCCACAACGGCGGGGTCCTACCCCCGCCGTACTCGACCTGTACCCCCGGCACGGACGGCAGTCAAGTCCCCCGGCCGCACCACGTCAGCCGGCTGCCACCGCGGCCAGCGCCTCGTCGAACACGCCGAGCGCCGCCTCCACGTCGGCGTCGGTCAGGGCCAGCGACACGTAGATCTTGTTGACCGCCTTCACGACACCGCGGCGCAGACACTCGTCGTTGAAGCGCCGGATGCGCTCGCGGTCGGCCGTCAGCGTCGCGCGATAGTCGACGATGTCACGGTCGGTGAACAGGATGTCGAACACCGGCGGCTCACCGCTTACCCGGGCGGCCAGCCCGTGGCGCCGGGCCGCTTCGGCGAGACCGTCACGCAGCCGCGTTCCCACTCGATGCAACCGCTCGTACGTTCCGGGCTTCCGCAGTTCCGCCAGCGTCGCCAGGCCGGCGGCGGCGGCGATGGGATTGCCGTTGAGCGTGCCCGTCTGCCACACGTAGTTCGGCGTACCCTCCAGCGCCGGGTCGAAGTGGTGCATGATGTCCGCGCGACCGCACACCGCGCCCAGCGGAAAGCCGCCGGCCAGGACCTTGCCGTACGTGGCGAGGTCCGGCACCACGCCGTAGTACTGCTGGGCGCCCCCGTAGGCCAGCCGGAACCCCGTGACGATCTCGTCGAACACGAGGAGCACGCCGTACCGGCGCGTCACGTCCCGGAGCCCGGCCAGGAAGCCCGGCGCCGGCACGATCACGCGCTGATAGGGCTCCACGATCACCGCGGCCAGATCATTGTGGTGGGCGGCGATGATGGCCTCGGTGGTGGCCAGGTCGTTGTACGGGGCCACGAGCACCGTCTCGCCCACCGCATGAGGGATGCCGCCCGACTCGAAGGTCGGCGCCGGAAACGCCTTGGGGGACCGGGTGCTGACGCTGATCGCCCCGTAGTCGTGGGTGCCGTGCCAGGCCCCCTCGAATTTCAGTATTTTCTCCCGCCCCCGATAGGCCCGCGCCACCCGCAGGGCGAAGAAGGTGGCTTCGCTTCCGCTGGACGTGAACCGCACCTGCTCGCAGCAGGCCGCCGCCCGGGCGAGCTCCTCGGCCAGCTCGATGATGGGCTCGTTGAGCAGCATGTAGGTGCTGCCGCGGGCCACTTGCCCGCGGACCGCCTCGACCACCGCGGGATGGGCGTGCCCCAGGAGCATCGGGCCGGAGCCGAGCAAGAAGTCGATGTAGCGTCGGCCGTTGGTGTCCCACAGGTGGGCGCCGCGCGCTTCGCGGACCACGAACTCGAGTCCGGGACCGTTGCGGTGGCTGCCCAGCACCCCGCCGGGGAAGACGCGTGCGGCTCGTTGCACGATGTCGCCGAGATCACTCATGGGCTCCCTCGCCTGGGACAGGATGATGCATCATCATACGCGATCCGGCACCAGCACGCCCGAGCCGGCGAAGGCGCCGCGCTTGAGCGCGTCGAGCGCCTGGTTGGCCTGGCTGAGCGGAAACCTGGTGACGGTAGGTCGAAGCGGGATCCGGGCGGCTTCGCTCAGCAATTCCTCGCCGTCCGCGCGGCTGTTGGCGGTCACGCTGGTCACCGCGCGCTCCCGATAGAGGTCGCCGTACTCGATCGCCGGGATGCGCGTCATGTGGATGCCGGCCAGAGCCAGGGTGCCGCCCGGGGCGAGGTTGCGCAGCGCCAGGGGAACCAGCTCGCCGGCCGGCGCGAAGATGATGATCCCGTCGGCGGCCACCGGCATGGGGTCGGCAACGCCCCCCGCCCAGACGGCGCCGAGCGAGCGGGCCAGCGCGCGATGCGTCGCCTCGCGGGTACAGACGTAGACCTCGCAGCCGCGAGCCGCCGCCACCTGCAGCGTGAGGTGGGCGGACGAACCGAAGCCGTACAGGCCCAGCCGACCTCCCGGCTTGACGCCCGACCGCCGCAGCGCGCGGTACCCGATGATGCCGGCGCACAGAAGCGGCGCCGCCTCGGCGTCGCCGAAGACGTCGGCAATGGGATAGGCGAACGCCTCCGGCACCACGGCGTACTCCGCGTACCCGCCGTCGGCGTGATACCCGGTGAACTGCGCGCGCTCGCAGAGGTTCTCCCGGTCCTGGCGACAGAAGCGGCACTCGCCGCACGTCCAGCGCAGCCAGGCGATCCCCACGCGGCGGCCGACCGCGAGGCGAGCGACACCACGCCCCACCCGCTCGACGCGGCCGACGACCTGGTGGCCGGGCACGATGGGCAGCCGGGGGAGCGGCAGTTCGCCCTCCACGATGTGAAGGTCGGTGCGACAGACGCCACAGGCGGCCACCCGCACCAGGAGCTCGCCGGGAGCGGGCTCGGGGACCGGCCGCGACGTCGCCTCCAGGGGCCGCCCCTCGACAGGGCCTGGAGCGCGGAGCTGCATCGCCAGCATCGCCCAGCGATCGACCCGCGCCTTACCTCACGCGAGGTCGGCGGCCTCGCCGGCGCGGGCGAGAATCTTCCGGGCCCGGTGCAGGTGAGGCGCGTCGACCATGCGACCGCGGAAGGTGAAGGCGTACGCTCCGCGGCGCGCGGCGTCGGCGAAGGCGGCCACCAGGGCGCGCGCCTCCTCGACCTCCTGGGGGGCGGGCGTGAACGCCGCGTTGATCACCGCGATCTGGTTCGGGTGAATGGAGATCTTGCCGGTGAACCCCATCTGCACGGCGTCGACACACTCCCGGCGCAGCCCATCCAGGTCCGCGATGTCCGTGTAGACGGTGTCGATGGCCTCGACCCCGGCGGCGGCCGCCGCCACCGCGCACATCACCCGGGCGTACCGCGGGATGTCCAGATAGCGGCCCTCGGCATCGCGCACCTGCCCCAGGCTCATGGCGGCGCCGAGATCCTCGACCCCCCAGGAGACGGCGACCACCCGGGGGCTCGCCGCTGTGATCTCCTTGATGTTGAGCAGCCCCCGGGGCGTTTCGGTGGCGATGAGGACCAGGCGGGTCGTGCCGTGGGCGATCCCGTGGCGGGATTCCAGCCGGTCCAGGTGCGCGGCGACGGCTTGCACGTCGGCGGCCGAATCGGGCTTGGGCACGACGTAGCCTTCCGGTCGGCCGGCGATGGTCTCCTCGAGGTCGGCGCGCCCCAGCCCCGTGACCAGGGGGTTCATGCGTACCCAGCGCTCCCGCCCGCCGAAGTCGAGCTTCTCCAGCCACCCGCGCACGATGGGGCGGGTGGCCGCCTTGCGCTCGGGCGGCACGGCGTCCTCGAGATCGAGGATGAGGCCGTCGGCCGGCAGGGTGAGCGCCCTGGCGATCATCCTCTCGTTGCCGCCGGGCACGAAGTGCAGCGAGCGGCGGCGCGCGCTCACGCCGGCTCCCCGACGGCCCGCTTGCGCATCATGGCCTGACGGCGGGCCCGCATGACGATCTCGCCGTCCTGGTTGCGCGCCCGGTGCTCGAACGTGACGATGCCCCACTGGGGGCGCGTTCGCGATACTCGCTTGTCCACGACCTCCGTCTCCGCGTAGATCGTGTCGCCGTGAAAGACCGGCCGGGGGAACTCCACCTTGTCGAAGCCGAGATTGCCGACCGTCGTGCCGAGCGTCGTCTCGCCCACGGAGAGGCCCACGGCCACGCCCAGCGTGAGCAGGCTGTTCACCAGCGGCCGCCCGAACTCGGCGCGGGCCGCCGCGTGGAAATCGACGTGCAGGGGCTGCGGATTCATGGTGAGGCAGGAGAAGAACACGTTGTCGGCCTCGGTGATGGTCCGCCCCGGTTGGTGGCGATAGACCTGACCCACCTCCAGCTCCTCGAAGTACTTGCCCGCCATCGCCGCGATGGTACACCGGGCACCCCTTGACAGGCACCGGCCCCGCCTCTATCACTGTCGCGTGAACGAACACCAGGTGGCCATCGTCGGGGGCGGCATCGTGGCCCTGGCCGTCGCCGCGGCGCTCTCGGAGCAGGCCCCCCGCGCGCGGCTCGTGATTCTCGAGAAGGAATCCCGCCTCGGTCGCCACCAGACGGGTCACAACAGCGGCGTGATCCACTCCGGCATCTACTATCGCCCCGGATCCTACAAAGCGCGCCTCTGCGTGGAGGGGGCCCGGCTGATGCAGCAGTTCTGCGCCGCTCAGGGCATCCGCGTGGAGCGCTGCGGCAAGGTGGTCGTGGCCACCACCGAGGCGGAGGTGCCGCGTCTGGCCATGCTCTACGAGCGGGGCATCGCCAACGGGGTGCCCGGCCTGACCCTGATCGACGCCGCCCGCCTGCGCGAGCTCGAGCCCCACGCCTCCGCCCTCCGGGCGATCCACTCACCCGGCACCGCCATCGTGGACTTCACGCAGGTGGCGACGAGCCTGGCCTCGGAGCTCACGAGCCGCGGCGTGACGATCGAGACGGACGCCAAGGTCGTGGCCATCGCCCGCGCCGCCGACGGCTTCGAGCTCGCCACGCCACGCCTGACCGTGCGGGCGCGGCACATGATCAACTGCGCGGGCCTGCACTCCGATGTCGTCGCCCGGATGGCGGGCGCCACGCCGAGCGTGAAGATCATCCCCTTCCGGGGGGAATACTATTTCCTGAAGCCCGAGCGCCGGCACCTGGTCAAGGGACTCATCTACCCGGTGCCCGATCCGGAATTCCCGTTCCTGGGCGTTCACTTCACCCGCACCGTGCACGGCGACGTCGAGGCCGGTCCCAACGCCGTCCTGGCCTTCGCCCGCGAGGGCTATCGATTCGGCACGGTCCGGGCGGGCGACCTGCTGGGCACCCTCGGCTATCCCGGCTTCTGGGCCATGGCGCGGCGGTACTGGCGCACGGGCGCCTACGAGGTCTACCGCTCCCTCAGCAAGGCGGCCTTCGTGCGCGCGCTGCAGCGGCTCGTTCCCGAGCTGCGCCCCGAGGACGTCACCCGCGGGGGAGCGGGCGTCCGGGCCCAGGCCGTGGATCCCAACGGCGCGCTGGTCGACGACTTCCGCATCGTGGACAGCCCGGACGCCATCCACGTCCTCAACGCTCCCTCCCCCGGCGCCACGGCCTCACTGGCCATCGGGCGCCACATCGCGGGGCTGGCCCTCGAGCGGTTCGGCCTCAAGTAGGCTGTGTATATCAGTAGGTAGTGGCCGGCTCGGGGACGAGGAACTACGGGTTGGGTGGGAACCAAAAACCCCTCTATTGACAAGCATTTGGGGGTCAGTTACCCTAAGGCCCCCATGATCACGGTGCCGGCGCGACGCATCAAGCAGTTCGGTGTGGAGTTCTACCAGGCCGGGCTCAGCGCCAAGGACATCGATCGTCTGGTCAAGTTCGAGGTCCTCGGCTATTCGGGGGGGCCCAAGGAAGAGCCGCCCAAGAGTCGGGCCAAGGCACGGTCCCGGGTCAACTGGGATGCGCTCGAGAAGCGGATCAGCGAGAGCGAGACCGCCTATCAGCGCCCGGTGATCCGGCGCAAGATCGACGAGCTGGTGAGCTACTACCGCGAGTGCAAGGACGCGGGGACGCTGCCGCCCATCCCCGGCGCGGTCATCATCACCTCGGAGAAGCGCTTCACCTTCACCCCGATCGCCGGGCATCACGACATCGGGCTGCTGCAGATCCCCGAGGAGCACGGCGTGCTCCGGGTGCTGGACGGCCAGCACCGCCTGCTCGCCCTGCACACGCTGAGTCAGAGCGGCGAGCAGATGGGCATCGAGGTGCCCGCGGTGCTCTTCGACACCCTGGACGCTCGCCAGATCGTCGAGCTGTTCGTGACGATCAACGCCAAGCACACCCGGCTCAATCCCTCGCACATCATCAGCCTGTCCGGACGCAAGCTGTATCCCGACCCGAACCAGGCCCTCGCGCACGACGTCATCCGCTCCCTGAACGAGGACGACAGCTCGCCCCTGCACGGCGAGATCAAGATGCTGGGCACGGGCCGGGGCCGGGTCAGCCAGGCGCCGCTGGCCGAGGAGATCGTCGACCTGCTGGACACGGTGGAGAAGATCGGGGGGGCCGCCCGGACGCAGGAGCTGCGGCAGGGAGCCAAGCGCTTCTTTCTCAACTACGTCAAGGCGATCTCCACGACGTTCCCGACCGCGTGGGCCGGGCGCAAGTTCTCGATCAAGACGGGCGCGGCGCTGCGGGCCTTCATCCGCGTGACGCCCGATGTCATGGCGCGGGCGCGCGAGCTCAGGCGCGACCCGTTCGAGCTCCACGCCATCCGCGAGGCCATCAAGCCCTGGGCCGAGCGCCTGCGCGATCGCCGCTTCGAGACCGAGGGCGAGTGGAAGGGCAAGCTCGCCGGCGGCACGCGCGGGACCGTCGAGCTGCTGGCCCGCGAGCTGCGTGACGCGCTCCGCTAGCCGCGGCCCCGCCTGAGATCCGCCGCCTCGGGCTGAGGCAATCAGCTCAGCTAGCGCGACTCCCTGCCGAGTTCCGGGTTCCGCTGAGGTAGCGTTGAGCTATGAACCTGTTCGCCAGACACGTGGCCCTGCCCGCCATCGCCCCGGCAGCGATCGTGGGGCTGTATTTCACGCCGGTCTTGTTATTCGGGTGCATCAATCGGGGATTGATGGCGCTGGCCGTCGTCCTCGCTTCGAGCATCGCCGCGTGCGTGACGGCGGGTGCCAGCATACGGGCGAGCCGGCGACACGACCCGGCGTCCGCCTGGTGGCTGCTCTCGGCGCTGATCCTCACCCTGCCGATCGTTCTCCTGCTGGGCCCGCTGGGCTGACGCTGCGGCGACAGCGAGCGGGTATACTCGGGCAGGGAGACCAACGATGAAGGTCAAAGTGTTCAACCGAAAGGGCCAGCTCGTCGGCCCCGTCGAGAGCGCCCCGGTGAGAAAGACCGACGCGCAATGGCGGGCGCAGCTCACGCCGGCCCAGTTCACGATCGCACGCGGCAAGGGCACCGAGAGCCCGTTCTGCGGTACGTTGCTCGACAACAAGCGGACCGGCGTGTACAGCTGCGTGTGCTGCGGTCTGCCCCTGTTCCAGTCCGACACCAAGTTCAACTCCGGGACGGGCTGGCCGAGCTTCTTCCAGCCGGTCGCCCCGGAGAACGTGAGCACCTATGAGGATCTCAGCCACGGGATGGTGCGCGTCGAGATCCTGTGTTCGCGCTGCGATGCCCACCTGGGCCACGTCTTCGACGACGGCCCGCCGCCCACCGGGCTGCGCTACTGCGTGAACTCGGAGTCGCTCGTCTTCACGGACGCGGCGGACACGGCCCGCCTCGCCGATCCGGCCGCCGACTGACGGGCGGGCCGCCTCCGGGCGCCAGCTCAGGCGAGCAGCGACCGAAAGGCCGCCACGACGCGCGACGACAACGCCGGCTGAACACCCCCGGCCGCCCGGGCATAGCCGAGATCATGGCCGGCCGGCCTGACGACCAGCACATCGGTCTTGGCCGGGATGAGCGCCCGCGCGCGGTCCAGCTCCTCCAGAGAGCCGAATGGATCGTGGTCGCCGTGGACGAACAGCGTCGGTCGCTGCAGCCGCGGGAAGTGCTCGGTCCGCGAGCGCTGCGGCTGCATCGGGGGATGCAGCGGGTAGGACAGGAGCAGTAGCGCGCCGACCAGCCCGGGGTCGTCGGCAACCAGCATCGAGGCCTGGCGGCCACCGTACGACAAGCCGCCCAGCGACACGCGCCCGCCCACCAGCTCGCCGGCGATCTGCGCGGCGTGCCGGAGCCCCTGGCGGTCACGGGCCGCGCCGCCCCGGGCCGGCGGACCACGCCGACGCGCCTGGCGGTAGGGCAGATCACAGCGGATCACGACGAAGCCGTCCTCGGCGAACCGTCCGGCCAGCTCGACCAGAATGGGCGCCTGGCAATCCCCGCCCGCGCCGTGGGTCAGAACCAGCCCTTCGCCAAGTGGCAAGGGCGGACGATGCACGAAGCCCCGAACGGCAGGCAGGTCGGCGCCGGGAACCTCGAGGCGCTCGACCGCCGCCGGCACCGGTCAGACGATGCCGTCGCGACGAAGGGCGGCGATCTCCTCCCGCGAGTAGCCGAACTCGGCCAGGATCTCGTCCGTGTGCTCGCCGTGGGCGGGCGCGGCCCGGCGGATGGCTCCGGGCGTGCGCGAGAGCGCCGCGGGCAGCCCCTGCACGCGGATCTCTCCGCGTTCGGGATGGCGAACGGGCTGGGCCAGCCCGAGGTGCTGCACCTGTGGATCCTCGAAGACCTGCTCGACGTTGAGGATGGGGCCACAGGGCACGCCGGCCTTGTTGAGGGCCTCGATCCACTCGGCACTGGGCCGGGCGACCAGGACCTTGTCGAGCTCCTCGTTCATGGCCTTGCGGTGGCGCGAGCGGTCGGCCATCGTCTTGAACCGCGGATCGTCGATCAGGTGCGTGGCCCCGATGGCTTCACAGAGCCGCCGGTACATGACCTGCCCGGAGGCCGCGATGTTGATGTGCCCGTCGGCGGTGGTGAACACGCCGGTGGGAATGCCGGTGGGATGATCGTTGCCGGCCTGGGGCGGAATCTCGCTGTCGATGAGCCAGCGCGCCGCCTGGAAGTCGAGCATGGTCACCATGGCCTGGAGCAGCGAGGTGTGCACCCACTGCCCCCGTCCCGATCGCTCCCGCTCCAGGAGCGCGACCAGGATGCCCTGGGCCAGGAACAGGCCGGCCGTGAGGTCGGCCACCGGGATGCCGACGCGCACGGGTCCCTGCCCCGGGAGCCCGGTGATCGACATGAGCCCGCCCATGCCCTGAGCGATCTGATCGTAGCCGGGACGGTCCCGGTACGGCCCCGTCTGCCCGAAGCCCGAGATGGAGCCATAGACCAGTCGGGGATTGATCGCCGACAGGGCCTCGTAGTCGATGCCCAGCCGGTGCTTGACGTCCGGCCGATAGTTCTCCACCAGCACATCGGCGCGCGCCACCATGCGCTTGAGGACCTCGACGCCACGGGGGTGCTTGAGGTCGAGCGTCATGGCCCGCTTGTTCCGGTGCAGGTTGAGGAAGTCGAAGCCGATCGACGTGGAGTCGCCCTCCACGATCTCCCGGCTCGCCACCTTGATGACGTCGGCGCCCATGTCGGCCAGCTGGCGCACCGCGGTCGGGCCGGCCCGGGCGCGGGTGAGGTCGATCACCTTGATGTGGGCCAGCGGGAGCGTCATGAGCGGCCTCCGACCGAAGCGGGCAGCGTGGCCGAGCCGCTCCGCGACGCGGGATTGCGGCGCGACCAGCGGCCAGCGTCCACGGCAGTGAGGAAATCGAGCACGGCCCGATTGAACAGGTCGGGCTCCTCGAGGTTGATAGTGTGACCAGCCTTGGGCAGAACGACGAGCCCGGCGGTGGGAATCTTGCGCTTCATGAACACCGCGGGCTCCAGGCACGGCTCGTCCTCGTCCCCCGTCATGATCAGCGTGGGCACCTCGAGCCGCTCCAGCCGGTCGCCCAGCTCGAAGACGGACGGCCGCGTCATCTGCACGCCGCGCAGGGTGAGCGCGTGCCCGCGGGCCGAGCTCGCGGCCAGCCGCTCGTAGAACTCGCGCCAGCCCTGAGGATCCTTGTCGAGGAACTGCACGCGGCTGGGCCCCCGCGCATAGAACTCGGCGACCACCTTCATGCCCTCCTCGTCCAGCCGCCTGGCGATGAGCGCCGAATCCTGGTGGAACCGCTCGCGCTCGGCGACCACGCTGCCGTAGCCGGCCCCCGCGACCACCAGCGACAGCGCGCGGCTCGGGTGGCGCAGGCCGAAGTGCAGCGTGGCGTAGCCGCCCATCGACAGGCCGCAGACATGGGCCCGGGCGATCCCGAGCGCGTCGAGCACGCCGCGGATGTCGTCCGCTGCCCGATCCTGGGAGTAGGCGGCCACGTCGTCCGGCACGTCCGAGGGCGGATAGCCCCGGGCGTTGTAGGCGATGGTGCGATAGCGGCGGGCGAAGAAGCGCACCTGGGGGTCCCAGCTGGCGATCTCGCCGGCGAACTCGTGGACGAACACGAGGGGTGTGCCCTGGCCGATCTCTTCGTAGTACAGGCTCACGCCGTCGTCGATGCGGACCTTCGGCATGGTGATCGGTCCCCCTACTCGGGCCAGGCGAAATTGGCGCTGATGATGTCGAAGGTGCGCGTGCCGCCCGGCACCTGGGCGGTGACCCGATCGCCGACGTGCTTGCCGATCAGGGTGCGGGCCAGCGGGGCCAGGACGGAGATCTTGCCGCGCGCCGGATCGGCCTCGTCGGAGCCCACGATCCAGTAGCGGTACTGCTTGCCGGCCTCGTCCTCCAGCAGCACGGTGGAGCCGAAAGTGATGCGATCCCCCTCGCTGGGCGGGTCCAGCACCTCGGCCGCGCCGACCTTGCTCTCCAGCTCGGCGATCCGGCCTTCGATGAACGACTGCTTCTCCCGGGCGGCGTGGTACTCGGCGTTCTCGCTGAGATCGCCGTGCGCCCGCGCCTCGGCGATGGCCCGGGTGATGGCGGGCCGGTCCACGCGCTTGAGCCGGTCCAGCTCGGCGGCCAGCTTGTCGTACCCCGCCCGCGTCATGGGCGTGCGCTGGATCGTCATGGGCGTCCTACCTTACCATGGCGCCGGGGGTCGACGACGTCGTCCGGCCACGGGCCGTCCTCCGCGCTCGCCCCCGCTAGCCGCGAACGGCCGGGAGCCGCGTGGAGATGTCGATCTTCGCGTTGGTTCGGGCGGCGCCCACCCAGGCGTCCCAGGCTAGCCCCTGCTTGCGGGCCAGCAGATCGGCGGCGATCTTGTCGCGCTCGCCGGCGAGCGCCTCCATGCCGGGCGGCACGCGCTCGAGCACGCGGAGCACATAGTATCCCTGCCCGGTCTTCACCGGCTCGCTCAGCGTTCCGGCCGGCGTCCGCAACGCGACCATCATGGCGTCGCCGGGCAGCCGCTTGTCAGGGCTGCTGCGCGAGAAGCGCGCCGTCTCCCCGTAGACCGCCCCCCGCTTCTTGGCCACGGCCGCCAGGTCGGCGTCCCGGGCCTCCGCGCTCAGCCGCCTGGCCCGCGCCAGGGCGCGCACCTCGGCCTGCTCACGCTTGACGGCCGCCGCGACTTTGTCCTTGATCTCGGCCAGCGGCGGCACGGCGGACGCCAGGTGCTCGACGTGCTTGAGCACGACCCAGCCGGCGGGAGTCTTGACCGGCGTGGACACGCCGCCCTGGGCCAGCTCGAAGGCGGTGGTCTCGAGCGGATCGACGGGCGCCAGACCGGCCGGGCCCGCCGTCTGGCGGGAGATGGTGGACTCCACCGGCGTGAGGCCGAGCTTGCGGGCCTCGGCCAGGAAGTCGGTGGCCCCCCGCAGCGTGGTGCGGACCTCCTCGGCCCTGGCCCGGGCCGCCCGGTCCGCGGCCTCGTCGGCCAACCGATCTCTGATCTGCCCGGCCACCGCCTTCAGCGGCTTCTTGCCTCCCTCGCGAACCTCCAGTGCCTTGATCGCGTGGAAGCCGAAGGGCGTGCGCACCGGCTCCGGCGAGACCTCGCCCTTCTTGAGCGCGAAGAGGGCGGTCTCGAACTGGGGCACGACCTCTCCCGCCTTGATGAAGCCGATCTCGCCGCCGCGCGGGGCCGAGCCCGGATCTTGCGACACCTCCCGTGCCAGCTTGGCGAAGTCCTCACCGGCCCTGGCGCGCCGGATGACGTCGGCGATCCTGGCTTTGGCCTGGTCCTCGGCCTCGCTTCCGCCCGTCTCGGCCACCCGGACCAGGACGTGGGCGGCGCGCACCTGCCGCGGCTCCTCGAACTCGGCGCCGTGCTCGGCGTAGTGCTTCTCCACGTCGGCCTCGCTCACCGCCACCCGGAAGCTCTGCGGGTGGAACGCCACGTACTGCACCCGCCGTCGCTCGGGCAGCCGGAACTCGTCCCCGTGTCCGTTGAGGTAAGCAGTGAGCTCGGCCTCGCTCGGCGTGATCTCGGCCACGAACGGCGCCAGCTCCACCAGGGCCCACGCCGCGCGGATCTGCTCCCGCTGCTCCACGAAGGCGTTGGCCACCTCGGCGTCGCTGACCCGGACGCCACTGCGGACGGCCCGCTCGACCTTGATCCGGGTCAGCCGCCGGCGCATCTCCTGCTCGAAGGCGCCCTTGCCGTAACCGCGCCGGCGCAGGACGTCCTCGTACCGCTTGAGGGTGAAGCGCCCCCCTTCGTGAAAGGCCGGGATCGCGTGGATCTGCGCGTTCAGCTCGTCGTCGCCGACCGCCAGGCCCTCGAGCTCGGCCCGCTGGGCGACCAGCGTCTCCTGCACGAGGTCGTCCACGACCTGCTGGGCCAGCCCGAACCGCTCGGCCATCTCGGGCGAGAAGCGGTCGCGCAGGACCTGGGCGTACATGTCGAGCATCTCCTGATAGCGCCGCTGGTAGCGCTCGGTGGAGATCTCCTCGCCGTTGACGGTGGCCACGCTGTCCCGCCCGGCGCCGTCCGGGCCCATGGCGCCGAAGATGAACAGCGACCCGATGAAGGCCGCGATGACGACGAAGAGCGCGACCTGGAGGGTCCGGCGGTAGCGGCGCATGAACGTGATCATCGAGACTCCTTGCTCACGGGTTCCTCGGGGACCACCCGGCGCGCGACCGTGATGAAGCCGGTGTGGGCCACCATGCGGTGAAAGGGCCGCACCGACGACCCTTCGATGTTCCACGGGCGCATGAGCGTCTCGAACGTCTCGACCAGGGCCCAGCAGGGTTCCCGGTGCAGCGCTTCGCAGAGCTGGTGCGATTGAATGATGGTGGGGACGTAGGCCACGAAGATCCCGCCCGGCCGCAGGACGCGGGCGACCAGGGACGTGAGGGTCCACGGCTCGGGCAGATCCAGGAGCACGCGATCCACGGGAGCCTCGTCGGCGAGGCCGTCCTCCACCGGCCGCAGCCGCACGGTGAGGTTCTGCACCTCGCCCAGTCGCATGTGGATGTTGGCCAGGGCCCGGCGCGCGAACTCGTCGCGCTGCTCGTACGTCACCACGTGGCCCTCGGGACCGACGGCCCGCAGCAGGGCCAGCGTGAGCGCGCCCGAGCCGGTGCCGGCCTCCAGCACCCGGCAGCCGGGGCCAATGTCGGCCCAGAACAGGATCATGGCCAGGTCCTTGGGGTAGATGACCTGGGCGCCCCGCGGCATCTCGAGCACGAACTCGGCCAGCGTCGGCCGCAGGGCCAGGTAGCGCAGGCCGAGCGAGCTGCGGACCCAGCTCCCCTCCGGCTGGCCGATGATGGCGTCGTGCGAGATCCATCCGCGGTCGGAATGGAAGGTCTCGGACTTGCGCAGGAACAGCAGATGGCGATTGCCGCGCTGGTCGATCAGCAGCACCTGCTCGCCGTCCTGGAAGGGCAGCGCTTCGCTCACTGGCCGTGACGAGGGGCGGGCAGGGCGAGGGTCACGCCGAACGCCGCCAGCGGCATCAGCGCGCAGGTCCACAGGACCGCGGGCAGCCCCCAGTGGTCGGCGATCACGCCGAGCAGGGCCACGCCGAGCCCACCCGCGCCGATGGCGAGCCCCACGATGAGGCCTGCCGCCATGCCGGCGTGGCGAGGCAGATAGGCCTGGCCCAGCACGACGGACACCGTGAAGCTGGACACCAGCGCCGCGCCGAAGAGTCCGAGCGCGACGAAGGCGGAGATCCCGCGGGAGACGAGAAAGAGGGCGCCCAGCGGGGCGGCGACGAGCAGCGCCCACCTCATGAGCGGTCGCGGCCCCCAGCGATCGGCCAGCGGGCCGGCGATCACCGTGCCGAGCGCGCCCGCGCCCAGGAACACGAACAGCAGCGGGCCGACCAGCCGGGGATCCGCCCCCAGGTAGTCGATGTAGTAGAAGGGGACGAACGTGATGAACCCGAGCTGGGCCCAGGAGCGGATCGTCACCATGAGCATCAGCAGCGCCATGGCCTGCGGCATGTCGATTCCGGTCCTGACCGCGCGCGTCGCTCCCGCCGCGCCGGCGGCCGGCCGGCCGAGCACGGGCAGCGCGGCGACGAGCAGCGCTCCCATCGCGGCCGTGGGCACCAGCATGCCCAGGCTGCCGGCGAGCCCCATCCCGGCGAGCAGCGCCGTCATCACCGGCGGCCCGAGCGCGACCCCGACATTGCCGCCCAGCGAGAACCACGAGAGCGCCGTGGCCCGGCGATCCCCGGCCACGCTGGCCGCCGTCCGATAGCCCTCCGGATGGTACGCGGCCACGCCGAGCCCCATGACGATGACGAGCAGGAGCAGCGTGCCGTACCCCGGCGCCACGCCGATGAGGCCGAGGCCCACGCCGGTCACGAGCACGGACACGGGCAGCAGCCAGCGCCGCGCGGTGCGGTCCGAGAGATAGCCGAAGACCGGCTGCACGATCGACGAGGCGATGGTGGCGGCGAGCACGATCATGCCGGCCTGCGCGTACGACAGCGCATGGGCCGCCTTGAGGAACGGCAGGATCGCGGGCAGCGAGCCCTGATTCACGTCGACCACCAGATGCCCCAGGGCCAGGAGCCCGATCAGCTTGGCGTTGGGCCGGACACGCTCGGTATCGACGGCGAGGGTCGGCACGGCAGGCCCCAGCAGGGCCGCCGGCTTCGAATCAGCCATGACTCAGCAATGGTACACTAACCTCCGCGATGGACCCACCGTCGGCCACCCCGCCGACGTCAGTGACGATCCGCGAGCTCGGTCACGTCTCGCTCTTCGTCCGCGATCTGGAAGCCTCGCGGCGGTTCTATCACGGGATCCTGGGGCTCGCCGAGACCGGCACCGGCAAGGGCGGGCGCATCGTCTTCTTCTCGGCGGGCCGTCATCACCACGACCTGTCCTGCGAGCTGGCGCGTGCCGAGGGGCCGGGCCCGCAGCCCAAGGGCGTCCCCGGCCTCTACCACATCGCCTTCGAGATCGGCGGGAGCCGCGAGGCGCTGGGCACGGCCCGACGCCACGTCGAGGCCCACGGGCTCACGCCGTTCGGCGAGACGGACACCTCGTTCAGCGTGCGCGACCCCGATGGTCACGAGATCGAGCTCTACGTCGATCTCCGCGGCCTCAAGTGAGGCGCCGGCGCAGCCAGGCCGACCCCGCCCGCGAACACCGGGCGGACCTGCGGCACCACGGCGTAGAGCAGCACTTGCCAGCGGCGAGCCCTCCAGCACGCGCGGCGGTGGGGACTATTGCC
The DNA here is from genome assembly GCA_035709005.1 of Candidatus Methylomirabilota bacterium. NCBI lineage: Bacteria > Methylomirabilota (SeqCode) > Candidatus Methylomirabilota bacterium. The sequence continues at coordinate 114,094 of DASTFB010000008.1, forward strand.
CTTCAGGTCGGCGATCGACTTGAGGCGATCGTTGCCGGCGTGGTCGGCGGGTCGGGCACGAGGTCGCGGTTCTCGTCGCAGTAGAGCGTGTCGAGCTTGCCCCCGTGGTGGGCGCACGGCTCGGCGCTGAGGGCAGTGGCGACAATGGCCAGGAGAAGGGCAGCCAGCAGCACGAGGACGAGGCCGAGGCTACGATGGGTCATCGCGCGTTTCCTTCGCGGGTACTGTCGTGGGGGGCACGGCACGGGTCAAGGCGCGCGGCGCTCAGGCGCCGAAAGCGTCGAGGCCGGTAATGTCGCGACCGATGATGAGCGTGTGGATGTCGTGGGTGCCCTCGTACGTCTTGACCGTCTCCAGATTCATCATGTGCCGGATCACCGGGTGCTCGTCGATGATCCCGGCGGCGCCCAGGACGTCCCGGGCCCGCCGGGCCGTCTCCAGCGCCATCGCCACGTTGTTCATCTTGGCCATGGAGACCTGCTGGGGCCGGAGCTGTCCCTGCTCCTTGAGCCGCCCCAGCTGCAGGGCGAGGAGCTGGGCCTTCGTGATCTCGGTGATCATCCACACCAGCTTCTGCTGCACGAGCTGGAAGGAGCCGATCGGCTTGTTGAACTGCACGCGCTGCTGGGCGTACTGCAGCGTCCAGTCATAGCAGGCCATGGCGGCGCCGATGGCGCCCCAGGCGATTCCGTAGCGAGCCTGATTCAGGCACGACAGCGGGCCCTTGAGCCCCTTCACGCCGGGCAGCTTGTTCTCCAGCGGGATCGCGCAGTCCTGGAAGGCGAGCTCGGAGGTGATCGAGGCCCGCATCGAGAACTTGCCGTGGATGTCGAGGGTGGAATAGCCGGGTGTCCCCCGCTCCACCAGATAGCCGTAGATCTCGCCGTCGTCCTCCTTGGCCCACACCACGGCCACGTCGGCGATCGAGCCGTTGGTGATCCAGAGCTTCGTGCCCTGCAGCACGTAGCGATCGCCCCGGCGGCGGGCCCGCGTCTTCATGCCGCCCGGATCGGAGCCGTGATCCGGCTCGGTGAGGCCGAAGCAGCCGATCTTCTCGCCCCGGGCCATGGCCGGCAGCCACCGCTCCTTCTGCGCCTCGCTCCCGTAGCTCCAGATCGGGTACATGACGAGGCCGCTCTGCACGGAGGCGCAGGAGCGGAGCCCCGAGTCGCCCCGCTCGAGCTCCTGCATGATCAGGCCGTAGGCCACGTGGCTGAGGCCCGCGCAGCCGTAGCCTTTGAGGGTGGCGCCGAAGACCCCCAGCTCCCCCAGCTTCGGGATCAGCTCGACGGGGAACGTGCCGGCGCGGTGGTGCTCGGTCACACGGGGCAAGAACTCCGTCTCCACCCAGTCCCGGACGGCGTCGCGCACCATGCGCTCCTCTTCGCTGTACAGCGCCTCGACCCCGTAATAGTCGACGCCGCGAAACTTCTCCATCGCTGGCTCCTAGAGGCGGATGGGGTTGAAGTCGGTCCGGTAGTCGAAGGTATCCACGCCCTCGGCCGATTTCAACCAGCCCACCACCGTATACGTGAGCGGCGTGGCCGCCGCCTCGTAGAGGACTTTGACGCCCCACTGGCCGGCCACGATCGTCGGCAGCAGGCCCGCCGGCACCGTGCCGGCGAAGGCCAGGGTGATGAACACGGTCGAGTCCAGGGCCTGGCCCACAACGGTGGACCCGATGGTCCGGAGCCACAGCCAGCGGCCGCCGGTGGCGACCTTGAGCTTGGCCAGCACGAAGGCGTTGGCGAACTCGCCGACCAGATAGGCGGCGAAGGAGGCGACCAGGATGCGCGGGGACTGCCCGAGGATCTCCCGGTACGCGGCCTGGCCATGCCAGAACGGGGCGGGCGGGATCGCGCCGCCGATCCAGATGGCCGCGACCATGAGGGCGTTGGCGGCGAAGCCGAGCCAGATGACCCGGCGAGCCGCCGCGTAGCCCCAGACCTCGGTCAGCACGTCGGCCAGGATGTAGGAGAGCGGGAACACGATGATGGCGACGGGCAAGACGACGCCGGCCACCGTGATGAGCTTGGCCGCGATGATGTTGGCGGTGAGCAGACAGCTCACGAAGAACACCGCGCAGGCGGTGAAGCGCCAGCTCATCGCGCCCGATTGTACTGCTTCAGGTACTGGCGGAAGCTGGCGCGGAGATAGGCCGCGGCCAGCGTCTCGGCATCTCGGGCCTCCGCCTGGCGCCCGCGGGTCCGCAGCACGGCGGCGTAGGAGCCCAGACGCTGCGCCGGATCGAATCGCACGGCGCCGCCGCTGCGGGGAAACTTCTCGACCAGGTCGAGCACCTCGGCCGCGCCGGCCTTCCGGCCCAGCTCTCTGAGGAGTGCCGCATAGCGCTGCAGCGCCGCGACGACGTGGGCCGTGGGGTCCCGCGCGACGAAGATCAGACTCGTCAGGAACGGCTCCACCTCGCTGTCGATCGCCGACTGCCAGGCGCCGCCGAGAAACCGCTGGGAGTACCCGACGTCGATCACTCTTGCCGGCGGCACGCCGAGCAGATGGGGGTGGACGCAGCGGACGCCTCGAGCCCCCAGCGCGAAGGCCTCGCCCTCGAATCCCGGAACGCCCTGATCGCGGGCGGCGACCCGGTAGCGAACACAGTCCGCTCCGAGCCAGGCCGCTTCGGAGATGTCCAGCTCGGCCAGGCTGAAGCGGGGAGCCTCCCACTCCCGGCGCAGCCCGGCGGTCAGCTGCCGGACGACAGTCTCGCGGTCCGTGCTCGGCAGCTCGGCGTCCACGGCCCCGGCCAGGGCCAGGGCGGTGTGCACAGCGCCCGGTGCGGTCGCGGACTTCGCGAACACGACGTCCTGACTCCGGCCCTGCCGGGAGACGTTCCTGGTCCAGCCCTCCCCGCGCGGCGGGACGATCAGGAAGCCCGAGAGCTCCTCGTAGCCCTGTCTGGCCAGACAGGATGCCAGCAGATGATCGACGAGGCCGTCGATCAGCGCGGTGAGCTCCTCGTCGGTCGAGTACTTGACGAGCTGGCGCCCCTGCGGCCGCGTGACGATCCGGCGCCCGCGCCGGTCGACGACGAAGTCGCGGCCGAGGGCGGTCTGCGTCGCCGCCACGCACTCGCGGCGATCGCGCTCGGCGCGGACGGGACTGCTCTCGACGCCTCCCTCGGGCACCTCCGGTACGGTCACGCAGCCGCCCACCACCGCCAGCAGCCCCACGAGGGCGATCGCCCTCCAGCGCCACAGGAGCCGCGCCCGGGGAGGAGAGGAGGAGCACGGAGGTCGGGCGCGGCGCGAACGGGGATGAGAGGAGGGGGTCGGTCGTCGGGCGCGGCGCGAACGGGGAGGAGAGGAGGGGGACGGTCGTCGGGCGCGGCGCGAACGGGGAGGATCCGGAGGGGGCGTCCCGCCCCCTCCGTTATACATTAGTCGCGATCGCAGGCGGCTCGTCGGCAAGGGCCCGTTCCAGCGCCCGGGCCAGCTCGGCATCGTGCTCGTGCGTGGTCGCGAAGATGCGGCACTGGGCGACCTTGCCCGGCAGATATTTCAGGATCTCGGTCAGCGGCTCGGCGGCCACTTCGTTCTTTCCCGCGTCGTAGACGTAGATCTGCCGGTCGCCCATCTTGAGCGGATTGAGCGGGCGCGGATCCTGCAGCGCCATGTCGATCCGGAACGGCACGGTCTTGAGCCCGGCCGGCAGATAGGCGCGCACCCGGCGCTCGACCGTCTCCACGTCGAGGAAGGCCTGCCCCCGCTTGGGCTCGAAGACGTCCAGCACCACCTCGTGCGACATCCGCCACTTGAGCTGGCGGTCGAGGATCTTGCGCCACTCCAGCCCCAGCGCCCGTCGATCGGGCTCCTCGGCGTCGTGCCAGCGCCCGACCTCTTCCAGCAACGTCCACTCCGTGAGGTGCAGGTAGGGATGCAGCTCCTTGCGGAGGTCGTAGGGGAAGGCCTGCCGCATCGTGTCCCGGAAGATCTCCTTGAGGTGCAGGTCGATCCCCCGCGTCGTGCGGTGGTAATAGACGTTCGTGTACATGTAGTAGCGGGCGTTCAGGAACATGATGAAGGCGCCCAGTCCGCTCCGGTCCAGCGTCAGGCCCTTCTCGGAAAAGAACGCGTAGTAGATGATGCGCTCGATGTCGATGGGGCCGACCGCCACCCCGCACATGTAGGCGTCGCGCAGGACATAGTCCATGTTGTCCGCGGTGAAGACGCCGCTCAGCAGGGGCTTGAGGAAGGGCAGCCAGCGGGGATGCGACTCCAGCGGGTGCGTATAGGCCTTGCCCATCAGATAGCAGATCCACTCGGGGTCGATGGCCTCGCCGGCCTGGAAGGCGCCGCTGGGGCTCCGGCGCAGGCTGCGGATCTGCTCGGCAAGCTCTTCGCGGATGATCCGCTGCCCCACCAGCTCGTGGGTGAGCTCGTAGTCGATCAGGAAATTGTCGTCGAAGAAGTGGCCGAAGGGGCCGTGGCCGACGTCGTGCAGCAGGCCGGCCATGCGCAGCAGCTCCTCCACCAGGGGCGCCGACGGCGCGTCGGGGAAGATGGCGCGCAGCGAGGGATCGAGCTGATGGGCCAGGCGTCCGGCCAGGTGCATGACGCCCAGCGAGTGCTGAAAGCGGCTGTGCTCGGCGGCCGGGAACACCCAGCGGGCCGATTGCAGCTGGGGGATGCGGCGCAGCCGCTGCACCCAGGGCGTGTCGATCACGTCCTGCTCGGTGGCCTCGCCGGGGATGCCGCCGGGCCGCGTGTAGAGGATGTACTGGTGGATGGGGTCGGCGATGAGCCCGCGGCCCTGATAAGTGTCGGCGGCGCCCTTCATCCTGTCTGGATTATCTAGCGGGGTGGCGGGCGCAGCAACCGGTAGCGATCCATCGAGGCCACGGCGATGACGTGCAGCCCCGGGCCCCGCTGCACGGCGATGCGGATGACGTCCCCGGCCTGGCCCCGCCACAGCACGTGATAGAAGTGCTCCTGCGACTCGACCGTGATGCCGTTTATGCTCACGATGCGGTCGCCCTTGCGGAAGCCGGCGCCGGCCGCCGGCCCCACCGGAGCCACCCCCTCCACGATGACGCCGGCCTCGGTCGCCGCCGTGTAGAGGCCGAGCCAGGGCCGGGGCCGGCGGCTCGCCACCCGGCCGACGGCGATCAGCTCGTCCTTGATGGGCACGAACTTCTCGATGGGAATGGCGAGGTTGACGTAGGGGGCCTTGCCGATTCGCAGCGAGGCGATGCCGATCACCCGGCCGCCGGCGTCGACCACCGCGCTGCCGCCCCAGGACGGGCTGGCCGGCGCGACCAGCAGGGCCCGATCGAGCATGTACTCCCAGAAGCTGGAGAACCGGCGGATGCTCTCCAGGGCACCGGTCACGTACACGAGCTCGTTGTGCTCGTCCACGCCCACGGTGCCTGTCGGCATCCCCGGCGTGGCGTCGCGGGACTCGCCCAGGGTCGCGGCCGGCCAGGGCCCCGCACCCTCGAGCTTCACGACGCCGAGCCCGGACTCGAGGTCGAGGCCGACCAGACGGGCCGGCACCTTGCGGCCGTCCCGCAGGACGCCCTCGATCCTCAGGGTGTCGAGCAGGACGTAGCTCACGGTGACGACATAGCCGTCGCGGTCGAAGATCACCCCGCTGCCGAAGCGCTGGCTGCCCAGGCGAGCGCTGGAAGCCGCGGTCTCATCGGCGAGGACCCGCAGGCCCACGATCGAGGGCTCCACCCGCTTCACGTACGACGGCTCCGCAGGGAGCGCCGCCGGATGGGTGCGCGGCTCGTGCGGCCGGGGCACCGCCTCGGCGATTGCCACCGCTGCCAGCACGACTGCAAGCGTGACCGTCAGGCCTCGTGCCATGCGCCCCTCCTCGATCGTCTCGCTCAGCGGTTGCCGTACTGCTGCTGGTAGTACGCCGCGAACGCGCCGGACTTGAGCGGCCGCCACCAGGCCTCGTGCTCCCGGTACCAGCCCACGGTGGCCGCCAGCCCGTCCAGGAACCGGTGGCGCGGCGCCCAGCCGAGCCGGCCCATCTTCGTCCAGTCGAGCGAATAGCGCCGGTCGTGGCCCGGCCGGTCCGTCACCGGCCTCACGAGGGATGCGGGCTTGCCCGTGAGCGTGAGAATCTCCCGCGTGAGCGCCAGGTTCTCGAGCTCGTGGCCGCCACCCACGTTGTAGACCTCCCCTTCGACCCCCCGCCGGAGCACCAGGTCGATCGCCTCGCAGTTGTCGAGCACGTAGAGCCAGTCCCGCACGTTGCGTCCGTCGCCGTAGAGCGGCAACGGCTGATCGTCCAGCGCGTTCGTGATGAACAGGGGAATGACCTTCTCGGGGTACTGGTAGGGCCCGTAGTTGTTCGACGAGCGGGTGATGACCACGGGCAGCCGGTGCGTCCGCCAGTAGGACAGAGCCAGCAGGTCGGCGCCGGCCTTGGCGGCCGAGTACGGATTGGACGGCCGCAGCGGATCGCTCTCGCTCGCCGAGCCGGTGGCGACGCTGCCGTAGACCTCGTCGGTGCTGATCTGCACGAACCGCCCGACGCCCAGCTCCCGGACGGCCTCCAGCAGCGTAAACACCCCGAAGACGTCGGTTCGGAGAAAGGCGTCGGCCTCCAGCAGGGAGCGGTCGACATGCGATTCCGCCGCGAAATTGACGACGGCGTCGACGCCGCGCAGGACGTCCCGCACGAGCTTGCCGTCGCAGATGTCCCCATGCACGAAACGGTAGCGGGGGTCGCCGGCCACGTCGGCGAGGTTCTGGAGGTTGCCGGCGTAGGTCAGCTTGTCCAGGTTGACGACAGAGTCCTCGGCGTGGGCGGCGAGAACGTGACGGATGAAGTTCGACCCGATGAACCCGGCCCCCCCGGTGACGAGCAGCCTCACCTTACCCCCGCGTCACGTCCTGCCGAGGCAGCGGCCCCTGGCGGCACATCCGCCCCACGAGCCGGGCGGGCCGGCGCCGCCTCATCCCCGCGTGACGTCCCAGACGTCGGCGCCCAGATAGTCCCAGGGCAGCCGCCCCTCGTCCGATTCTGCCGGCTCGGCCGTGAACTGGACGTCGACGAAATAGATGATGCGGCCGACGGCGACGCCCAGGTTGCGCACCCCATGGGCCACGCCGGGCGGAATGCGGACCAGCCGGGAGCTGCCGTCGCCGAGCATGAGCCGCATGCGCGCGCCTTCGGTGGGCGATCCCTTCCGGACGTCCACCAGGACCAGCAGCAGGCGATCGGAGGGGGGCACGTACCACACGTCGGTCTGGCGGACGTGCAGGTGGAAGGCCTTGATCACGCCCGGCTCGACTTCGCTGTAGTTGACCTGGCGGAGGGTGAAGCCGGCCGGGCTCTCGGTCCGCCCCTCGTTCAGCCGGGCCAGCTCGGTGAGGGCGCCGCCATCGTCGTGGTGGCGGGCGAGGTCCACGATCTCCACGCCCTCGATGCGGGGCGCCGCCGCGTAGGACTGGGTCTTGAACGCGCGCTTGGCGTCCGGGCTCAGCTCCACCGCGCAATCCTAGCACGCCCGAGGAACAATTCGCGTCAGCGCGCGCCTTCGATCAGGCGCAGCAGGTACTGGCCGTAGGAATTGCCGCGCATGGGCTCGGCGATGCGCCGGAGGTCCTCGGCGGTGATGTGGCCCATGGCGTAGGCGATCTCCTCGACGCAGGCGACCATGAGGCCCTGCCGCTCCTCCAGGGTCTGGATGAAGCTCGAGGCCTGCAGCAGCGCCTCGTGGGTGCCGGTGTCGAGCCAGGCGATCCCCCGCCCCAGCTTGTCCACGTGCAGGCGGCCGGCCCGCAGGTAGGCGAGATTGACGTCGGTGATCTCCAGCTCGCCGCGCGCCGACGGCTTGAGCCCGGCCGCGATCTCGACGACGTCGTTGTCGTAGAAGTAGAGCCCGGTGACCGCCCAGTTGGAGCGGGGCCGCTGCGGCTTCTCCTCGAGATCCACAGGACGATCCGCCGCGTCGAACTCCACGACGCCGTAGCGCTCGGGGTCGCGCACCCAGTAGGCGAAGATCGTGGCCCCTCGCGGCCGGCCCGCCGCCCGCCGCAGGTAGTCCGGAAAGCCGTGGCCGTAGAAGATGTTGTCCCCGAGGGCCAGCGCCACCGCCGCGTCGGCGATGAACTCGCGCCCGATCAGGAATGCCTGGGCCAGGCCGTCGGGGCTCGGCTGCGCCGCGTACTGGATGCTCAGGCCCAGGTGCCGGCCGTCGCCGAGCAGGCGCCGGAAGGCCTCCTGATCTTGCGGCGTCGTGATGACGAGGATCTCCCGGATGCCGGCCAGCATCAAACTGGAGAGCGGGTAGTAGATCATCGGCTTGTTGTAGACGGGCACGAGCTGCTTGGACATCGCGAGCGTGAGGGGGTAGAGGCGGGTCCCGGAGCCGCCGGCGAGGATGATGCCCTTCACGACGCCTCGACTATAGCAGGCCCGCCCGTGTAGACCCCGACCGGAAATGGGGTACTATTCAGGCATGAAGACGTTGAAGGAGATGATCGCCGAGGCCCGTCAGGTGGTCCCCGAGGAGGGGCCCGACCAGCTCCAGCGCCGGCTCAAGTCCGGCGAGCCCCTGGCGGTCATCGACGTGCGCGATCCCGACGAGTACCGCGACGGCCACATCGAGGGCGCGACCAACATCAGCCGCGGGTTCCTGGAGTTCCGGGTCCCCGGCACCGTCCCCGATCCGACCACCCCCGTCGTCCTCTACTGCCAGACCGGGCTGCGCTCCGTGCTGGCCGGCAAGGCGCTCAAGGAGCTCGGCTACCAGCACGTGATCAACCTGCAGGGCGGCTACCAGAAGTGGGCGCAGTCGGGCCTGGCCACGGTGCGGGAGGTGCCGCTCAACCCCGACCAGATCCAGCGCTACAGCCGGCACTTCCTCCTCAACCAGATCGGCGAGAAGGGTCAGCACCGCCTGCTGCGCTCCAGGGTGCTCCTCATCGGCGCCGGCGGGCTGGGCTCGCCCACCGCGCTCTACCTGGCCGCGGCCGGTGTGGGTACGCTCGGCGTCATGGACGGCGACGTGGTCGACATCACGAATCTACAGAGGCAGATCCTGCACACCACCGCCGACATCGGCAAGCCCAAGGTCGAGTCGGCCACGCGCACGCTGCAGGCGCTGAACCCCGACGTCAAGGTGATCGCCCTGCCGACCCGGATCACGGTCGACAACGTGATGGACATCATCAAGGACTACGACCTGATCGTGGACGGCTCGGACAACTTCGAGACCCGGTACCTCGTCAACGACGCCTGCTATCTGGGCGGCAAGACGAACGTGCACGGCTCGATCTTCCAGTTCGAGGGCATGGCCACCGTCTTCGCCCCCAACCAGGGGCCGTGCTACCGGTGCCTGTACCCCACGCCGCCGCCCCCCGGCCTGGTGCCCTCCTGAAGCGAGGCTGGGGTCCTGGGCGTGCTCCCAGGCGTGATCGGAACGATCCAGGCGACGGAGGCGGTCAAGGTCCTGCTCGGCATCGGCGAGACGCTGATCGGGCGCCTGCTCACCTACGACGCCCTCGGCATGCGTTTCCGCGAGGTGAAGCTGCGGCGCGATCCGAACTGCCCGCTCTGCGGCAGCTCGCCGACGATCAAGGACCTGTCGATCCACATGAGCGGCGGGGCCACGTGCGAGGTCTCGCCGAACGGCCACGCCGAGCCCGCCGGCACCCCCGCCGCCCGCCCGGGCGGTTGATCGTCACCTGTACACGCTGCGGCTGAGCGAGGATCGCCTGGGGCCGGGCCAGGGGCTGCGGCTCGCCGCCGCCAATCGCATCCTCTGGGTGGCCGACGGCGCGATCCGCGTGGCACCGGCCGACACGACGCTCGAGCGCGGTCAAGCCTGGCACGGCGCCACGGCCTGCTCATTCACGAGCCCCGCCGGCGCCCACGTCCTCCGCTGGGAGCTGCTCACGCCGGCGACGCGCGGGCCGCTCGCCGAGACGATCGGGGGCGCCAGCAGCGCGTTGAAGCTCGAGCATCCGATCGCGCTCGATCCGTCCGCGCCGTACCTGATCCGCTGCGACCGCGTGGACTTCGCGCCCGGCGGCGAGGCGCGCCCGCACGGGCACCGCGGCGGCGGCATCCGCCGTTTGCTGGCCGGCGAGCTGGAGGTGAGGATCGGCGGGGCCCCGGGGCGCGCCATGAAGCCGGGCGACGCGTGGTTCGAGAGCGGCGTGGAGCCCGTCCATGCCCTGGCGTCGCCGCGGGAGCCCACGAGCTTCGTGCGCGTGTCGGTCCTGCCCCGGGCGCTGCGCGGGCAATCGTCGATCGTCTACGTCGATCCCGCCGACGCCGCGGTCAAGCCCCGGCAGTACACCGTCTACGTGGACGAGCCCATCGAGATCGCATGACGCGCAGTCGGGGTCCGGCGCTGCCCGCCGAGCTGCTCGAGCGCCTGTCCCAGCGGGACCTCCGGGCCCGGCTGGGTCGTGCGCTGCCCTTCGTCACTGTCGATGCCGAAGGCCGGCCCCACCCGATGCTGCTGTCCTACCTGGAGGTGCGCGCCTACGATCCGGGCACGCTGGGGCTGGTGATTCTGGCCAGGAGCCGTAGCGCCCGCAACCTGAGCGAGCGCCAGGTGGGCACGCTGCTGGTGATCGAGGCCGACACGGTGAGCTACGTGAAGACGCGGGCCATCGATGGCCCGCTGCCGGTGTCCGGCGGCGAGACGTTCGGGCTCGGCTACTTCCTGCTTGCGGTGGAGGACGTCCTGGAGGACGCCGCGGCCGAGTGGGAAGGCGGCATGACGATCACGAGCGGCATCCAGTACCGTCCGGTGCCCTCGCTCGACGAGCCGTGGGCGCGCGTCACGCTGGCCGCTCTGGCGGCCCCCCGCGCTACCGTCTAGTTGCGGGGCGGCTCCGAGTCCGAGGCCTCTTCGCGCTCGTCCAGGTCGCGATAGCGGCCCACCGTCACTTCCACGTCGGCCTTCCGGCCGTCACGCCAGACCGTGACACGGATCTTCTTGCCCACCGGCGCCGACGCGACCAGGCGCTGGAGGTCCCGGGGCCCGTCCAGGACGGTGCCGTCCAGGGCGAGGATGACGTCGTTGGCCCGGACCCCGCCGCGGTCCGCCGGCTCGCCCGGCATCACGGAGCGGATCAACACGCCCCGGGCCTCGCGCAGCTTGAGGCGGTCCAGGTCGTCCTCTTCCACCGCTGTGATGGCGACTCCCAGCCACCCCCACTCGATCCGGCCCTTGGCCACGAGCTGGGGGAGCAGCATCTGCACCAGGTTGGCCGGGATGGCGAAGCCGATCGAGCCGTTGCGCGCGGCCATGCTGTTGACGCCGACGACCTCGCCGGCCATGTTGATCAGCGGGCCGCCGGAGTTGCCGGGATTGATGGCGGCGTCCGTCTGGATGAAGTCGAAGCCCGGAGCGGCCACGGTGAGGGGTGAGCCCTTGCGGCTGACGATGCCGAAGGACACGCTGTGCTCGAGACCGAAGGGATGGCCCAGCGCCAGCACGAACTCGCCGACCCGCAGCCGGTTCGAGTTGCCGAAGCTCAGCGTGGGCAGATCTCCCACGCCCTCGATGCGGAGCACGGCGAGATCGACCCGGTTGTCACGCCCGATCACCTTCGCCGGGAAGCGCCGGCCGTCGTAGAGCCGCACCTGGGCCGACGTCACGCCGTCGACCACGTGGGCATTGGTGACGATCACGCCGTCCGGCTCGACGATGAAGCCGGAGCCCTGGCTGCGCCGCGGCTCGTCGAGATCGCGCTCCTCCTTCGGGCCGTCGCGCCGGACGCGCACGTGCACGAGCGCCGGCTTCAAGCGATCAGCCAGCCCGGCCAGCAGGTCGTTGAAACGCGCGAGCTCCGGCGCGACCGGGGCCGGCGAGGCGCTGTCGGCGCCGAGCGAGCCCGCGCAACCGGCGATGAGCGTGGCAGCGAGCAGCGTGACGAGCGGCGTGCGTAGCGACGAGCCTCGTATGCGTTGCATCCGGGCCTCCTTGCTTCGTGGAACCCGGATTATACAACCTCAGAGACCGGGTCGAGCCTCCGGTTCCGGTCTTATGCCACCAGGCACAAGGACGCACGGCCCCGTGCCGGGCGGACACGCGACGACGGGAGGCGCGTGAACCTCGCGATCGTTGACCCGGCGCTCCCAGTGCCCTGGCACGTGGAGCAAACCGTCAGAACCGGTGACGTAGCGATCGGGAACCCACACGCGATCGCGGGGAGCCGCCTTCGGCGCCGGCGCAGCGGGAAGCGGGCGAGTCACCGCCCGGTTCAGCCGATTGATCGCCCGCGACCCCGCGCTGGTCGCCGGCTGGAAGCCGAGGCCCGCCCAGACGAGCGTCAGCGTGGCGAGCAGGCGAGCGACGGCTGTGACGGTTTCGGACCTCATGGTGCAATTGTCTCGCACGATCGCGGGCGCCGCCACTGCTCGCCGTTCGGCGCGGCGAGCTGCCCTTCTCTTAGCGACTGACCTCGCCCACCAGATGACCGAGCTCGGGGATCAGCAATTTCTCCAGGGCGAGCCGGCAGGCGTTCGGCGAGCCCGGGAGCGAGGCGACGATGCGCCGCTGCACGACGCCGAGCTGGGCCCGGGAGAGCATCGCGGCCGGCCCGATCTCCTGGTAGGAGAGCACGCGGAACAGCTCGCCGAAGCCGGGCAGGCGCTTGTCGAGCAGGGAGTCCACGGCTTCGTAGGTGGAGTCGCGCGAGGTGATCCCCGTCCCGCCGGTGAGGACGATCGCCTGGATGCCGGGCTCGGCCGCCGCCTCCCGCACGATGCGCGCGACCTCGGCCGGCTCGTCGCGGACGATGCGCGAGCCGGCCACCCGGTGGCCGGCGCCTTCGAGGAGCTCGCGAATCAGCTTGCCGCTCGTGTCGGTCTCTTCCGTCTTGGTGTCGGAGATCGTGAGGACGAAGCAGACCACCGACTTGGGCGCGTACGCTTTGTGGGCGTCCGGCGTGGCGGCGGTGGGCCGGCTCATCGCGCGCCGGCCGCCTCCGCGCCATACGCGCGATCCAGCACCTCCACGAGGTGCAGCACGCGCGTCGGGGCCCCGTGAGCGCGCAGCCCGGCCTGGATCTGTAGGATACAGCCGGGATTCGCCGTCACCACGGCTTCGGCGCCCGTGGCCTGAACGTGTCCGACCTTGCGGTGCAGGAGCCTCGTCGCCATCTCGGGCTGGGTCAGGTTGTAGATGCCCGCCGAGCCGCAGCACCAGTCGGACTCCTTCAGCTCGACCACCTTGAGCCCGGGCACCTGGGCCAGGAGCGCGCGCGGCTGGCTCCGGATCTTCTGGCCGTGCACCACGTGACAGGGATCGTGGTAGGTGACCGTCATCGGCACCGGCCGCAACGGGCCACGCAGCGGCTCCTGGGCCAGGAACTCCGCGATGTCCCGGACGGCGCCGGCCACCCGGCGGGCCCGCTCCGCGCAGGCGGGGTCGCCGGCCAGCAGCGTGCCGTACGCCTTCATGTGCGCCCCGCAGCCCGAGGTGTTGACCACGATGGCGTCGACCTCGGCTCGCGAGAACACGTCGACGAGGGCCCGCGCCATCGCCAGCGCGCGGTCGTGATCGCCGCCGTGCGCGTTCAGCGCGCCGCAGCAGCCCTGCTCCTGCGGCACCACGACCTCCCAGCCGTTCCGGGCCAGCAGACGCACCGTGGCCTGGTTGTGGGCGCCGAAGGCGACGGACTGTACGCAGCCCGTGAGCAGAGCCACGCGCCCCCGTCGCTCGCCCTGCGCGGGGGTCAACGCGGGGAGCCGTCCTCGCTCGCTCGCCTGAGGCAAGGGCGGCAGTAGGGCCTCCCACGCAGGCAGAGGTCCGGGGAGCAACCTCACGAGCCCGGCGCGCCGGGCCACCGTCTGCAGACCGCTCGCCTGGTAGGCGCGCAGCCCGGCGGCGGCGAGCCGGAGCCCCGCTGGACGACCCAGCAGGAGCTCGAAGTTGACCCACCGGAAGAGCCGGCGGAGCAGGCTGCCGGGCCGCTGGTGCTCGATCGCCGCCTTGGCCGCTTCGATGAGGCGGCCATAGGGCACGCCGGCCGGGCAGACGGTCTCGCACGCCCGGCAGTCCAGACACAGACCCAGGTGCTCGATCACGGAGTCGCTCATCGCGATGCGGCCCTCGGCGAGCGACTTGATGAGGAAGATGCGGCCTCGTGGCGAGTCCATCTCGGTACCCAGCTCCGAGAAGGTGGGGCAGTAGGCCAGACAGAGGCCGCAGTGCACGCACTGGTTCACCCCCTCCACCGACAGGTCGCCCAGCATCAGCGGGCCAGTGGGGCGAGCGGCGTGCTCGGAGATGGTCGGGGGCATGGCTCAGATCCCGGCCACGAAGCGGCCCGGGTTCAGGATGGCGAGCGGATCGAGCTGGGCCTTGATCCGCTGCATGATGCGGCCGGCGGCCCCGGGCGCATCCCACACGGGGACGAGCGCCTTGACGGTGAGCGGCGCCCACTCCAGCACCGCGTAGCCCCCGCCGGCGCCGGCCATGCCGCGCCAGTCCTCGAGCACGGCGGCGATCGCCGCGGGATCCGCCTGCCCGCCGGGTGAGAAGACGGCGGCGGTCAGCACGCCGACGCCGGCGTGGGCGCTCCACGCGCTGAGCAGGCCCCGCTGCCGGACCGCGTTGGCCCCCTGCTCCATCACGTCGGCGACGGTGACCGGCAGCACGACAAGCTTCATCACCGCGGCCGGCGTCGCGAAGGCCGCCCGGGCCGCTGTGCACAGCCGCGACCACGCCTCGTCGGGCAGCGGGGCGATCCCGTGGCCGCCCAGCGGCGCCGTCAACCGCCGCAGCTCGTCGCACTGCCAGGCCACCTGCTCGGCCAGGCCGTCGAAGCCGACCACCAGGCTGGCGCCTGGCCCCGAGCCCAGGCTGCGCCCGGCCTCGGCATCCAGGAGCTCGAGCGCGCTCGGAATGAGGTCGGAGCCGGTGACGGTCCGCACCGCGGTTCCGGCATCCTTCAGCCGATCGAACCGCACGGCGACGAGACGCTCGGCGTCCGGGAGCGGCCGGAGCTTCACCGTGACTTCCACGATGATGCCCAGCGTCCCGAACGAGCCGACGAAGAGCTTGGGCAGATCGTATCCCGCGACGTTCTTCACGACCTTGCCGCCTCCGCGCACCAGGGCGCCTTCGCCGGTCACCACGGTGACGCCGATGAGCAGATCGCGCGGCGTGCCGTAGAGATGCCGCCGCGGGCCGGAGGCATTGGCGGCGATCACGCCGCCAATGGTCGCGCGCTCGGCGTCCGGGGGGTCCAGCGAGAGCCACTGGCCCCGGGCCCGCAGCGCGGTCTGCAGCGCCGCCACCGGCATCCCCGCCTCGACGGTGGCCGTCAGGTCGCCGGGCTCGTGCTCGAGCAGCCGGGCCATCCGGGCCAGGCCCAGGACCAGCCCGGCGCGGGCGGCGGGGGTCCCCAGGCTGGCGGCCGTGCCGCCGCCCCAGGGGACGATCGGCACGCCCTCCGTCGCGGCCAGGGCGACGACCGCTCGCACCTCGTCGACCGAGCCCGGGAAGACCGCCGCCTCCGGCGAACGCCCCTCCACGACGTAGGGCCCCAGGTCCACGGCCGTGAGCAGGTTGGGGGGGCCGACGATCGAGCGGAGCTTGTCGAGCAGCGCGTCCTCCTCGGAGCGGACAACGCCCGCGCTAGAAGCGCTGGGCCAGGCCTTTTTCTTCGATGGGATGCGGCCGGTAGGCGCTGGGGCCCGCCTCGCCGCACGACTTCCGCGTCGGGAACACCTTGCCGGGGTTGCAGCGGCCTGTGGGATTGAAGGCGCGCTTGAGCCCCTGCATGAACTCCAGGTCGGCCGGCGAGAAGATGAAGGCCATGAAATCGGCCTTCTCCAGCCCGATGCCATGCTCCCCCGAGATCGAGCCGCCGACTTCGGCGCAGAGCCTCATGATCTCGGCGCCCGCCTGCACCACGCGTTCCTCCTCGCCGGACACGCGCGGGTCGTAGAGGATGTTGGGATGGAGGTTGCCGTCGCCGGCGTGGAAGACGTTGCCCACGCGCAGCCCGTGGCTGGCGACGATCTCGTTCACGCGGGCCAGCACGTAGGGCAGCTTCGTCCGGGGGATCACACCGTCCATCACCATGTAGGCTGGCGAGATCCGGCCGTACGCGCCGAACGCCGACTTGCGGCCCTTCCAGAGCAGCTGGCGCTCCGCCTCGTCCCGGGCCGCTCGTACCTCGCGGGCGCCGCTGTCCCGGCACGCCTGCACGATTCGCTCGGTCTGGGCCGACATGCCCTCGGCCAGCCCGTCCAGCTCCACCAGCACCGCGGCCGCCGCATCACGCGGGTAGCCGCAGCCGAACGCGTCCTCCACCGCCTGGATGGTGAGCCGGTCGATCATCTCGACCGCGGCGGGCACGAGCCCGCGTGCGATCACCTCGGAGACCGCGGCGGAAGCCTGCTCCACGCGGTCGAAAACCGCCAGGACCGTCTTCACCGCCTGCGGCTTGCGCAGGATGCGCACGACGATCTTGGTGGCGATGCCGAACGTCCCCTCGGAGCCCACGAAGATGCCGGGCAGGTCGTAGCCCTGCGACTCGCGCGTCTTGCCGCCGAGCCACACGATCTCGCCGTCGGGCATCACGACCTCGAGGCCCAGCACGTGGTTGACGGTGACGCCGTACTTGAGGGTGTGGGGGCCGCCGGAATTGTTGGCGATGTTCCCGCCGATCGTGCAGGCCTGCTGACTGGACGGGTCGGGAGCGTAGTAGTACCCGGCCGGCCCCACCGCCCAGGACAGATGCAGGTTCACCAGCCCGGGCTCGACGACCGCGACCTGGTTGTCGTAGTCGACCTCCAGCACGCGGTTCATCCGCATGAGCGAGATGACGATGCCGCCCTCGGCCGGCAAGCAGCCTCCCGACAGCCCCGTGCCCGCCCCGCGAGCAACGAAGGGCAGGTCCTCACGGTTGGCCAGCTTCACGATGGCCGAGACGTGCTCGGCGGAGGTGGGGAACACCACGAAGTCGGCGAGCGCCCGGAACAGGGTGAGGCCGTCGGACTCGTAGACCAGCAGCTCGTCGGGGTCGCTGAGGACCGCTCCCCGCCCGACCAGCGCCTCGAGCTCGCGGCGCAGGTCGCGTTTGCGGGCGTCGGTGAGGACTGCCATGGCCATTCGAATTATACCGCGGGCGGCGGGTGCGGGGCCCGCGGCTGGGCGGCTCGCGCCTGGAGTCGCGGGAGGGGCTCCCGAGACCACGAGGCTGGCGGCCGCAGGGACCGGGGGTGACTGGGCTCCACCGACGCGTGAGGCCCGGTAATAGGCGGCGGGAAACGAGTCTCGGGACCCCTCCCGCGACTCCAGGCGCCGGCTGGCCAGCCCCGGGGCTTAGCAATCGGGTTCGGAAGGGGACGAATCAGGCGGCGGGCGTCAGGGCGCGGGCGACGGCGCGGAGGTCGGTGATGAACCGCTGCCGCTCCCGGCGGCGGGTCTCGTCGTCGGGAGCTCGCAGCACGGCGGATGGGTGCACGGTGGCCAGCACGCGCGGCGCCAGCGGCGAGGAGACGAACTGCCCGCGGTCGCGGCTCACGCGGAACTGACGCCCGAGCAGGGCCTGGGCCGCGGTGGCGCCCAGGCAGACGATCACCCGCGGCTGCACCACGGCGATCTCGGCGTCGAGCCAGGGCCGACAGGCGGTGATCTCGCCGGCGCTGGGCTTGGCATGGATGCGGCGCTTGCCGCGCGGCTCCCACTTGAAGTGCTTGACCACGTTCGTCACGTAGACCTGGGCGCGATCGATGCCGGATTCGGCCAGGGCTTCGTCGAGCAGCCGGCCGGCCGGCCCGACGAATGGCCGGCCCGAGAGATCTTCCTCGTGGCCGGGCTGCTCGCCGACCAGCATCACGCGCGCCGGCGGCGTTCCCTCGCCGAACACCGTCTGAGTCGCGCGCCGGTACAGCTCGCATCCCGTGCACCGGGCCGAGGCGGCCCGGAGCCTGGGCAGGGTCGGATCGTCGGGCACGAACGCCGAGGCGGACATCGATTCGATTGTACGACCCGCCGGATGGGACGGCGGAGCCGGCGGCGGTCAGGTCTCGCCCAGGAGCGTGCGGGCCGCGCGCGCGATAGCCTCGGCATCGATGCCGTAGTGCTGATAGAGCGCCGCCCGGCTCCCCGACTGGCCGAAGTGGTCCACGCCCAGCGCGAGTTGGGGGACGCCGAGCGCCGAGCCCAGGAAGGCCAGCGCGTGCGAGTGGCCGTCCAGCACGGAGACCACGGGCACGCCTTCCTCCTCGGCGCTGACCAGTTGCTCCAGATGCGGACGCGATTGCCGCAAGCCCCGGTAGAGACGGTCCGGGCTCGTCACCACGAAGACGCTGGCCAGGATCCCCGACTGCCGGAGCCGCCGGCTGGCGGCCACGGCGTCGGCCACCATCACGCCGGTGGCGAAGAGGTGCACGGCGTTGCTCTCAGGGTCCCAGCCCGGCTCGGCGCGGGCGTCCACCAGGCGGTAGCCGCCCGCCAGCACGGCGTCGCGGTAGGAGTCCGACGGGGCTGGCGCCAGGGTCTGGTCGAGCGGGCGGGTCGACAACCGCAAGTAGAGGCTGTCGCCGCGACGCGCGGCCACGTCGGCCAGCGCCGTCAGCAGGATCCATTCGACCTCCCGCGCGAATGCGGGCTCGTAATACGCCAGGTCGGGCAGCGCAACGCCGATGCCCGGGGTGATCACCGACTGGTGAGCGCCGCCCTCGGCGGCCAGGCTCACCCCCGAGGGTGTCGCCACGACGACGAACCGGGCGCCCGCATAGAGAGCGTGGTACAGCGCGTCGAGCCCGCGGGCCAGGAACGGATCGTAGAGCGTGCCGATGGGCAGGAGCGTCGTGCCCTGGAGCTCATGGGCCAGCCCCAGCGCGCCGAGCAGGAGAAAGAGGTTGTGCTCGGCGATGCCGAGCTCGATGTGCTGCCCCCGGGGGGACTCCCGCCACGGCACCGCCAGCGGAAGCTCGCCGAAGTAGTTGGGCTTGTCCTGCGGGAAATAGACGCCCCGTCGATTGATCCAGCCGGCCAGATGCGTGGTGACCGCGACGTCGGCCGACACCGTGACCACGGCGTCGGCCACCGGCAGCCGACTCAACGCCCCCAGCACCCTCCCGAAAGCCTCCTGGGTCGAGAGGTCGCCGGCATACGACTCCTCCAGAGCGCGCGGCACCGGCACCGCCGGCGCCCGCGGTGCAGGCGGCGCGAACAGCGGTGGCAGTCGACGAATCCACTCCGCTTCCGGGCTGCCCTCGGCGAACCCCGACCATTCGTCGCCGGCGTTCAGGCCCATCGCCGCGCGCAGCTCCTCGATCTGGGCGCCGGTGAGCAGCGCGGTGTGGTTGAGCGGGTCGCCGGCCAGGGGCAGTCCCCAGCCCTTGATCGTGTGGGCGAGGATGACGGTGGGGCGCTGCGGCTCCCGAGCCGCCTCGGCCAGCGCATCGAGGATCGCCGCGATGTCGTGTCCGCCGACGTCCTGGATGAGCCCGGCCAGCTCGTCGTCGGTGAGCTCGGCGAGAAGCGACTCCGTGGTCACCAGCGCCTTGCGGACCGCCGCCGGTCCCAGCCGGAGCAGGCTCTGATACTCCGCATAGGGCATGCTCTCCAGCCGCTCCTGCAGCCTGGGTCCACCGCGACGCGCGAACAGCGCGTGCAGACGCCGGCCCCAGCGGAGCTCGATCACCCGCCATCCGAGGCCGGCGAACAGCGCGGGGAGCTGGCGCCGCCGGACGTCGGGCGCGATCCGATCGAGGCTCTGGCGGTTGACGTCGACGAGCCACACCACGTTGGGGAGGCGTCCGACCACCTCCTCGGCCAGCGCCTCCCACACGTTGCCCTCGTCCAGCTCGGCGTCGCCGACCATGACGATGACGCGTTCGGCCGCGCCGGGCGCGCCGTGATCGAGCAGGTAGCGCGTGGTCAGCGCGGCGAACGTGGCCTGCACCGCGCCGAGCCCCATCGATCCGGTCGTGAGCTCGACGAGGTCCGGGTTCTTGCGTCGGCTGGGATAGGCCTGCAGACCACCGAAGCTGCGCAGCTCGCGCAGGGCGGCGGCGTCCAGACGCCCGCGGAGATACTGCGCCGCGTAGAGCGCCGGCGCCGCGTGCGCCTTGACGGCCACGAGATCGCCGGGGCCGAGCGCCTTGAAGTAGAGCGCGGTGAGCAGTGAGACGGCCGAGGCCGACGAGGCCTGATGGCCACCGACCTTGACGCCGTCGGCGTTCGGCCGGAGCGCGTTGGCATGATGCACCATCCAGGTGCTCAGCCACAGGACGCGGCGCTGGATACGCTCCAAAACCTCTAGTTCCGTCATCCTCCTCGAGACTCTACTCGGCCGCTCTGGGCTCGACAACCTCTTGACGGCAACCTAGCGGCGCGGGGACTATACCCTGCCCACTTATGGAGACACGCCCGCCCAGGCCGGCTCCGGGGAGCGTCATGCTGTTCATCGTGGCGCGCGACCACCCGGCGCTGTACGAGACCCTGCTGCGGGAATTTGGGGCCGAACGCGACGTCGCGGTACTCTACGACCGCCGGTTCGGTGAACGGCGGGGGCAGCAGGTGGCGTGGCCCGATGAGCGCCGGCGGGGCGAGCGTCGAATCCGCCCCGACGTCGACGCCCAGCTGGCGTCGCTCGGCTGGGCCCTGGTTCGCCGCGCTCGAGCGGCGCGACAGGGCGGGCCGCTGTCTGGTGCCCGAGAGAGCGACGACCGGTGACCGGCGCCGGCGTCGAAGAGGGGGTTCACATGCAGCGGCGCTTCGTTGTCGTGCTCCTGGGTGCCGTCGTCGCGCTGGCCGGATGCGCCAGCAGCGAGGAATGGGCGACGTGGAAGAGTCAGGGCTCCCACTTCGCCTCTGGCGAACACCTGTACTTTTCGGTGCGAAACCGTGAAGCGGCGGCGGCTCGCGTCAGCCGTCAGGACGTCGCCACGGCGCGCGAAGAAGGTTGGTGGGGCCGGCCCGTCACGGTCGGCCAGGAACAGATTCTCGAGCGCTGACGCCGGTTCGGCGACTGCCGGCTCCCGGGTCGCGGGAGCCGGCACGCCGGTTGCACCGATCCCGGCCGAGAGGTCAGCATCCATGTTGTCCCCACGCGTCGACGCCGGCGCCTGAGCGCGATGGCGCGCGCACGGCGAACACCCCGCCGCCGCGCCCGGGCGAGGCCCCTGCCCGATCTGAGCCGGTACGGCCGTCTGGCCGAATACAACCGCAAGCGGCGGTTCGAGGTCACCCCCGAGCCCGCTGGCCGCGCTCCGGGAGGCAGCCCGACGCCCGGCCGGCCGCTGCAGTTCGTGATCCAGAAACACCGTGCGCGTCGCCTGCACTACGACTTCCGGCTCGAGCACCGGGGCGTCATGCTCTCGTGGGCGGTGCCCAAGGGTCCCTCGCTCGATCCGGCGGTCAAGCGGCTGGCCATGGAGACGGAGCCCCATCCGATCGATTACAACGAGTTCGAAGGGGTGATCCCCGAGGGCGAATACGGCGGCGGGACCGTGATGATCTGGGATCACGGCGTCTGGGCCCCGGTGGTCGGCGACCGCCTCGGCGACGAGGCCGACGTCGACCGCCAGCTCGCCAAAGGGGAGCTCAAGCTCATGCTGCTCGGCGAGAGGCTCGCCGGCGGCTGGGCGCTGGTGCGGACCGGCGAGCGCCAGTGGTTGTTGATCAAGCACCGCGATCGGTGGGCGTCCACCACCGATCCCACGGTCACCCATCCGCGCTCCGTCGTCTCCGGTCGCACGATGGCGGAGATCGCCCGCGCCGCCGGCGCCAGTCCCCGCCAGCTCATCGAAGCCGCCGCCGCGGATGGGGAGGCGACGGACGCCAGGTCGGCCGTCCGGTCACCGCCCAGGCCCCAGCGTCGCCGGCGCGCGCGCTGAGGGCCGCCCTCCGGCACGCTGGTGTCGCGCGGCCCGCTTGTGCGGGCTACGCGCATGGGCTAGGCTGAGGCATGATCGCCCGCCTGCTCACGTCCCCCCGGCACGGCTGCCATCCGTGAGCCGGGGCCGTCAATACGGGTTCGATCGTCGCCGCCGAGACACCGCTCGTCGTCAGAAGCAGCAGGCCAAGCGGGAGCGGAAGCTCACCCGCGCCGCGGAGGGAGTGACCGGCCCGGACATCGACGCTCCGCAGGAGACGGGGGCCCCCAGCGGGGTATGGGAATGGTTCTCACCCAGCCGGGCTCGCGTGGTGACCTCGACCGTCGGCACCCGCCCGGACGGTGAGCCCCCGGACGACTGGGTGCTCATCAGCGACGCGCCGCCGGAGGAGACCGCCAGCCCCTCCTGACCTCACGCTTCCGGCCCGCGGACGAGCGTCTAGCGTGACCCGCGCACGCGGCGGCCGGCGGCGTCGAACAGGTAGACTCGATCGAGGTCGAATCTGATCCCCGGCGCATCGCCTACCCGGTAGGGGCTGGCGCCCTCGACGACGGCGATGGTGGGCCGCTCGGCCCCGTGGTCGAAGTAGATCAGCGTGTCCTTGCCCAACGGCTCGACGAGCTTGGCGCGCCAGTGAAAGGTGCCATCGCCCCCCACGCGAACGTGCTCGGGCCGGGCGCCCAGGGAGTACCGGCCTTCGGGGGCGCTGGCGAAGGCCGCCGGCAGCTCGACGGCGAAGCCCGCCCCCTCGAAGCGCGGACGGCCGGCCGCGGCGCGGAGCGTTCCCGCCAGCAGGTTCATCGACGGGCTGCCGAAGAAGTCCGCGACGAAGTAGCTGACCGGGTCGTTGTAGATCTCGAGCGGCGTGCCCACCTGCTCGACGCGGCCGGCCTGCATGACCACGATCCGGTCGGCCAGCGTCATGGCCTCCTCCTGATCGTGGGTGACGAACACGAACGTCTTGCGCAGCTCCTCGTGCAGGCGATCGATCTCCGCCCGCATCTCGCGGCGTAGCTTGGCGTCCAGGCTGGCCAGCGGCTCGTCGAGCAGGAAGGCGGAGGGCTCGGTGATCAGGGTCCGGGCCAGCGCCACCCGCTGGGCCTCGCCGCCCGAGCACTGGGCCGGGAACTTGTCCAGCAGGTGCGTGATGCGGACCAGGTCGGCCACCTCTCGCACCCGGCGCCGCCGCGTCGCCGCATCGACCTTCTTCATGCGCGGCCCGAACTCGATGTTCTCGGCCACCGTCTTGTGGGGGAACAGGGCGTGGCTCTGGAACACCATGCCCAGGTTCCGCTGGCCGGGCTCCAGGTCGTTGACCACCCGGCCGTCGATGCGGATCTCGCCCGCCGTGGGCTCCTCGAACCCCGCAATCATTCGGAGGGTCGTCGTCTTGCCGCAGCCCGAGGGCCCGACCAGCACGACGAACTCCCCCTCCTCGATCGCCAGATCGAGCCCTTTGACGGCCTCCACGCCGCCGCCGAAGACCTTGCGCAGCCCCCGCACCTCGATGCGGGCCATCCGGCCTACCTCTTCACCATGCCGAAGCTGAAGCCCCGGACCAGGTGCTTGCGGATCAGGCAGCCGATGATGATGAGCGGCAGCGTGATGCCCACGGCCAGGGCCGCCTGCCGGCCGTAGACGCGGCCCTCGCTCGACCCTTCGTACTTGGCCAGCTGGACCGGCAACGTCACCACTTCCGTCTTGGTCAGGATCAGGGCCATCAGGTACTCGCTCCAGGCCAGGATGAGGACGAACATGAACGTGGCCACCAGGCCCGAGCGGACCAGGGGCAGCGTCACCTCCCAGATGGTCCGCCACCGGCCGGCGCCCAGGATGGCGGCGGCCTGCTCCACCTCGACGGGGATCTCGTCGATGAAGCTCTTGGTCATCCACACGGAGTAGGGCAGCGTGGTGATGACGTAGACGATCACCAGACCGGTCACCGTGTCGAGCAGGTTGAGGGCCGAGTAGTAGAGGGTGAGCGGCGCGGCCACCACGATCGGCGGGACCATCCGGAGCATGAGGAGGTTGAACATCCGCCGCTCCGAGAGCAGGCGATAGCGGGAGGCGCCGTACGCGAGCAGCGTGCCCAGCGAGACCGAGAGCGTGGTGGCGATGAGCGCGATGGTGAGGCTGTGCTGCAGCGCCAGCAACGGCTTCTGCATGGAGAACGCTTCCTGGGTCCGGAGGGCCTCCGTTTCTCCCACCCACACCGCGCGGTGGTTGTCGAGGGTCGGCTCCGACGTCCAGTACACGGGCGGCCAGGCGAACCACTCGTGGCCGGGCTTGAACGAGGTGGAGAGCACCCAGTACATCGGGAAGGCGACAACGAGGAGCCACAGCGTGAGCATCGTGAACCGGAACCCCGCGAAGAGCCGGCGTCGAGCCTGGCGGGTCACGGCCGCGCCGCCGGGGCCTGGTACAGGCGGTCGAGGATCCGCTTCTCCCGCCGGAGCATCCGGATGGCCATGAGCACGATGCCGACCATCAGCAGCAGCACCACGTAGGACATGGCGGCGCCCCGGGACACGTGGAAGTACGTCCACGTCGTCAGGAAGAGATAGACGGGGATGGTCTCGGTGGCGGTCCCCGGCCCGCCCTGGAACAGCGCCCACGTCTTGGGGAACTCCCCGATGGCCTCCAGGAATCTCAGGATCAGGGCCAGGAAGATGACCGGGCGCAGCAGCGGGAGCTTCACCTCCAGGAAGATGCGCCACCGGCTGGCCCCCAGGCTCTGAGCCGCCTCCTCCAGGTCGCGGGGCAGCGCGGCCAGCCCGGCCATCATGATGATGAACACGAAGGGGGTCCAGTTCCAGATCTCCAGCAGCACCGTGGTGAGCACGGCGATCCGGGGATCGGCGAGCCAGATCACGTTGACGTCCGTGCCCAGGACCGCGCTCAGGATGCCGTTCACCGGTCCCTTCTGGTAGAGCAGCATCTCGAAGGTGTAGGCGATGACGATCGGAACCGTCAGCATGGGCAGGATGAAGAACGCGTAGTAGAGGCCGTGGCCGCGGAAGGGCCGGTACATCAGCAGGGCCAGGCCGAACCCCACCGCGAAGCAGCCCAGCGTGGAGACCCCCGCGAAGACGAGCGATCGCACGATGGACCAGCCGAAGCGGGGGTCGCTCAGCACCTCCTGGAACACGTCGAACCAGACGAACTCGGCGTCCCACCAGCTGCCCAGATAGATCGTCCACGAGTGCACGCTGAAGTAGAGCTGGAGCAGGAAGACCGGGACGAGGAACAGCAGCAGCGCGAACAGCGGGGCGAGGAGGGTCCACTTGAAGACGGCGCCCGGGCCATGGCTCCGCGGCAAGTAGACCCTCCCCCCGGTCAGGCCGGCACGTCGACCTTGGGGAAGGCCGCCTTGTAGCTGGCCAGGTCCTCCTTGAGCTTGCGCTTGCCGATCTTGGCGATGAGCTTGCGCCACTCCGCCTCGGTCTGCGTGATGACGTCCTTGGCCTTGATCTGACCCACGTAGGCCTCGGACAGGGCCTTGGCCAGCACGTCCTGGAACTCCAGGTGCCCGGTCAGGTAAATGGGCGGCGTGGTGACGAAGAGGTTCCGCTTGATGGCCGCCAGGGCCGGCTTCGTGTAGCGCTTCTCCACCTCGGGGCTGGTGAAGTGGCCGCTGTGCCAGGGATCGTGGAACGTCCACTCGGGGTGGCTCACGATCTCGATGCTGTTCTTCAGCGTGCCCCAGTAGAGCGCCATGTAGGCGGCCTGGCGCTTGCGCGGGCTGTGGCGGTTCACCAGCACCGCGGCCAGGGGCGACGAGATCGACCGGTGCATCTGCTTGCCGCTCAGGGTGGAGCCCGGAACCAAGCCGTAGAGGAACTTGCCCTTGGTCGCCGACTTCGGGTCGCTCTCGATCTGCCGGCTGGTGCCATCCCAGTACTGGGCGGAGAACATGTGGCCGCCCACGATCTGGGGAATCATCTGGGGGGTGCCCCAGCCGGGCGCCTCGGGATGGGAGACCTTCTTGAGGTTGAGGTAAACGTCCACCGCGTATTCGCCGGCCTTCGTGTTCAGCGTGGGCTCGAGCTCGTCGTTCACCGGGAAGCCGCCCGCGCTGTAGAAGTACATGTACCACCACGTGGCGCCGTTGGCCCGGTTGCGCAGGCTGCCCGAGCCGGTGAGCCCCTTGTCCGGCCGGTGGAAGAACTCGAGCACTTGCTGGTGCTCGTCCCAGGTCTTGGGCCACGTGAGCTCGCGACCGTGCTTGTCGGCGAAGCGCTTCCGCTCCTCGGGGTTCTCGAAGTAGTCCTTGCGGATGTACTGGATGTGGACGTTGCCGTCGGTGGGAATCCCGTACGTCTGGCCCTTGTACTGCATGAAGCTGGCGAAGTTGCCGACCATGTCGAGCTTGTAGCCGGTCTCCTTGATGTAGGGATCGAGCGGCTCCAGCAGGCCGGCCGAGGCCAGGGAGGGGATCATGTTGGAGTCGACGTGGAAGAAATCGAACTCGCCCGAGCGCGACAGGGCTTCGGCCATCGCCCGCTGGGGAATCTGAAAGATGGTGATGTCCTGGATGTTCTTCACGCCGATGCCGGTGAGGCCACGGAACTCGTCGGACAGGCGCTGCATGTTGCGATAGTAGAGCGACCAGATCATGCCGTTGAGGTCGGCGGGCTTGCTCTTCTTGGCCGCCTTGACGACGCCGTCCTCCTCCGGCCCGGCCTCGGCCGCCCGCGGGTGCCGCAGCACCCAGGGACCGGTCAGCGCCGCCGCCAGTCCCGTTCCAAGAAACGTCCGCCTGAAGAGCCCACGGTCGCTCATGATGCGCGCCTCCTTCGCCAAGGACTTCGCCTCAGGGCCAGCAAGATACCGCGACGCGCGGCGAGGCGGCAAGCGGGCTATAGTAAGGGCCGGTCTGAAGCGCCCGTGAGCCGGGAGGGCTGACATGCGCTACGTTAGAATTTCGGCCGATTGCCACATCGACCTCTGCTGGCTGCCTCCCGATCTGTTCACGTCGAGCTCCACGGCCCGGCTGCGGGACCGCATGCCGTACGTCACCGACGGACCCAAGGGGCCGGTGTGGGTCACCAGACAGGGCGCCAACCTGGGCCTGATGAACGGCATGGGCTCGGCGGGCCGGGAGTACGTGCCGGGGCAGATCCATCGCTCCGATCGCATGGCCTCCACCGGGCTCTACGAGGACGGCAAGCGGGGGATCCGTCGCCTCACCGATCCCGAGCTGCGGCTCCTCGATCAAGAGCGCGACGGCGTCCAGGCCGAGGTGCTGTACGGCATCCTCGGCACGACCCGGCGCCTGAACGACCCCGAGGCCGCCGTGGAGGTCATGCGGATCTACAACGAGTGGCTGGCCGACTTCTGCGAGAGCCACCCCGACCGCTACGCCGGACTGGCCTGCATTCCCAATCACCCGGTGGAGGCCGCCGTGGACGAGATCAGGCGGGTGATGAAGCGGGGCGGCATCCGGGGCCTGGAGATCGCCAATCAGCACGACATCGTGCCGCTGTGGGATCCCCAGTGGGCCCCCGTCTGGCAGGTGGCCCACGAGTCCCGGCTGCCCCTGCACTTCCACACCGTGGGCGGCCAGCGGGTGGATTTCGACAAGCTCCCGGGCTTGCTGCCCAAGGTGACCCGCGCCGTGCACCTGACCACCTTCCAGATGCACATGGCCTCGATCCTGAGCTCGCTGATCTTCGGCGGGGTGCTGGAGCGCTACCCCGATCTGAAGATCGTCATCGGGGAGAGCGGCATCGGCTGGATCCCCTACGTGCTGGAGCGCATGGACGCGGAGTGGGAAGATCAGTTCAAGATGCTCTCGCTCACCATGCCGCCCAGCCACTACTGGCGGCGCCAGTGCCGAGCGACCTACCAGACCGACCGCATCGGCATCAAGCTGATCGACGAGCTGGGCCACGACACGGTCATGTGGGGCTCGGATTTCCCCCACCCGGACGGCGTGTGGCCGGATTCCGCCGAGTTCATCGAGCGCGAGCTGGGCCATCTGCCCGCTGCGGTGCGCCAGAAGATCGTGTGCGACAATGCGGGTAAGCTGTACGGGTTCATCCACTGACCCCCAGGAGGGTGTCATGCCGAAGATCAAGCACATCGCCATCTCCACCCAGGACGTCGACGCGACCGCCCGGTTCTACATCGAGGTGTTCGGGATGAAGGAGATCGCCAAGGTCGACAGCCCGGGGGCCACCGGCTACTACCTGAGCGACGGCGACCTCAACCTGGCCATCCTCAACTTCAAGAACGACGCGGTGGCCGGGGCCGAGCGGGGCAAGGGCTACTCGGGCATCCACCACATCGGCTTCCAGGTCGACAGCCTGGAGGCGATCGCCGAGAAGCTGGCGGAGGCCGGCTCGCGCCGCCGCGACGACGTCAACGAAGCGCTCGGGGTCGGGCACGGACGCCGCTACGAGGGCAACGTCGAGGTGAAGTACGGAGGCCCCGACGGCGTCATGCTCGACGTGTCGGAGACCGGCTGGGTAGGGACGCCGACCTTCAGCCCCAAAGTCACGCACTGAGCGGCTTTGCCCCGCGGGCTCGAGGACGGTGTGCGCGTTCCAGCTGGAACGTCCCAGCGCCGAACGCGGACGATTCCCGATCCCGGGGCGTCCCCGTCAACGC
This sequence comes from Candidatus Methylomirabilota bacterium, assembly GCA_035709005.1. NCBI lineage: Bacteria > Methylomirabilota (SeqCode) > Candidatus Methylomirabilota bacterium. Next base: position 142,513 of record DASTFB010000008.1, read on the forward strand.
CTGAGTCCGCGGAGAACGCCGACTAGCTGTCCAGCGCTAGCGCGCCGCCGGCCACGGCTCGTCGAGCCACTCCGGCGCCGGCTCACCGGGCCGGCTCACCGCGAGCTCGGAGTTCTGATCACCGCGCCCGTCGGGAAACCGCTGCAGCGCACCGGGCATCTCGTAGTAGATCTCCAGCCGGTTTCCGTCGGGGTCGGCGAAGTAGATGCTGCGCTGGTTGATGTGGTCCATGGCCCGCTCGATGACGACCCCGTGCTCGAGCAGAGCGCGGTAGGCCTCGCCGAGCGCCTCGTAGCTCGCCACCTGGAAGGCGATGTGGGCGACTCCGACCGGTCGGCTCGGCCCGCGGCCGTGCTCCGGATTTTCGTGCTGGGCCATGTCCAGGGTGTGGAAGTCCTCTCCCAGCGTCATGAACAGGTCGCCGTGCTGAGGATCTTGCTCCGACACGCGAAAGCCGAGGACGTCCCGATAGAAGGCCTTGGACCGCTCGAGGTCCGCCACCCGGAGCTGCACGTGACCGATCTTCTTGAGCCGGATCGTGCTCCCCATCGCCGTCCCTCCCGGAGCTAACACTACCCCATCGACTGGCCGAACCCAAGGCCGTCCCGGCTGTGCTAGCATCCGGTCGTTCCGACACGACGCTCGGGAGGCCCGATTGTCGCCATGACCAAGATCCTGTTCTCGCCCCGACAGCCCGAGGTGATCCTCGACATCGCCCGCTCTCTGACGCCGGCCGGCTACGAGCTGGTGGTGGTCGATGCCGGCACGCCGGAGTTCTACCAGGCGGCGGCCGACGCCGAATACTACATGGGCCTGGCCCGCTCCATCGGCAACGAGTTCTTCCGGGCCGCGCCCAAGCTCCGCCTGGTCCAGCTCCTCAGCGCCGGCTACGATCGGGTCGACGTCGAGGCGGCGCGCAAGGCCGGCGTGCCCGTGGCCAACAACGGCGGCGCCAACGCCATCGCCGTGTCCGAGCACGCCATCATGCTCATGCTGGCCGTGCTCAAGCGACTGGTTCGCTTCCACAACGACGTCGTCGCCGGCAAGTGGCGCGTGGGCGATCACGACCAGTCGCGCGTCTTCGAGATGCCCGGCAAGCTGCTGGGGATCGTGGGGCTGGGCAACATCGGCAAGAAGGTGGCCCGGCGGGCGGCGGCCTTCGACATGCGCATCCAGTACTACGACATCGCGCGGCTCACCGAGGACCAGGAGGACGCCCTGGGGGTCCGCTTCGTCCTCTTCGAGGAGCTCCTGCGCACCTCCGACGTGGTGACCCTGCACGTGCCGCTGGACGACACCACGCGCAACCTGATGTCCACCCGGCAGCTCGCCATGATGCAGCGCTCGGCCATCCTCATCAACACGTGCCGCGGCGGGGTGGTGGACGAGGCCGCCCTGTACCGCGCGCTCAAGGAGGGCCAGATCGCCGGGGCCGGGCTCGACGTCATGGTGGAGGAGCCGCCACAGGCGAACCACCCGCTGTTCAGCCTGCCCAACGTCACCCTCACGCCGCACTCGGCGGGGCCGACCTGGGAGAACTGGACGGCGCGATTCCGCAACGGCTTCGACAACATCCAGCGCGTGGCCAACGGGGGACGGCCGCGCTGGGTGATCCCGGAGCTGGCGTGAGGCCCGGGGAGGCCGTCCGATGAGCGAGCGCGCGCTCGCCGGCATGCGCATCCTCGACCTCACCCAGTTCGAGGCCGGCACCACCTGCACCCAGTTCCTGGGCTGGCTGGGGGCCGACGTCATCAAGATCGAGCCGCCGGGCGGCGAGCAGTCGCGGCGCAACCGGCCCGAGGTGCCGGGCCTGGACGCGATGTTCTTCCTCGTCTTCAACGCGAACAAGCGCAGCGTCGTCATCGACCTCAAGCGTCCGGAGGGCCGGGCCCTCTTTCTCCGGATGGTCGAGCACGCCGACGTCGTGGTGGAGAACTTCGCGCCCGGACTCATGGAGCGCCTGGGGCTGGACTACCCGGCGCTCCGCGCGGTCAATTCCGCCATCATCGTCGCGCGCATCAAGGGCTTCGGGCTCTCCGGCCCCTATCACGAGTACAAGAGCTTCGACATGATCGCCCAGGCCACCGGTGGGGTGATGAGCGTCACCGGGTTCGCCGATCGCGAGCCGGTGCGGTGCGGCGCGGCCATCGGCGACACCGGCACCGGCGTGCACACCGCAGGCGCCATCATGGCCGCCTACATCCAGCGGCTGCGCACGGGCCAGGGGCAGCTCGTCGAGGTGTCGATGCAGGAGGTGGTGGCCAACTTCCTGCGCGGACGCTTCGTGGACCACTACCGCGACGGCCGGGGCGCCGAACGGCGCGACAACACGCTGCTCGGCGGCGTCCCGGGCGGCGTCTATCCGTGCGCGCCGGGCGGGCCCAACACCTACGTCTTCATCTACGTCCAGCCGATCAACCAGGAGATGTGGCGGCAGTTCGCCACGGCGATCGGGCGGGAGGATCTGGTCACCGACCCCCGCTGCACCGACGCCCGGACCCGCTGGCAGCACCGCGAGGAGCTGGACGCCATCACCCGGGCCTGGACGAGCGCGCGGACGAAGCAGGAGGTGATGGAGATCCTCGGCAAGGCCGGCGTCCCGTGCGGCGCCGTGCTGGACACGGCCGAGGTGCTGGACGACCCGCACCTCAACGCGCGCGGCCAGATCGCCACCATCGATCATCCCACCCGGGGCCGCATTCGCCTGCCCGGCTGTCCGGTGCGCCTGTCCGCCTCGGACGCGGTGACGACGCCGCCTCCGCTGGCCGGCCAGCACACCGCGGAGGTGCTGGCCGAGGTGCTGGGGCTGTCGAAGGACGACGTGCAGGCCCTCCAGCAGCGCGGCGTCGTGGGCTGACGTGCGATGCGGCCGGATGTGGCCCCCCGCACCCACCCGCGGATCGAGGCCCGTCTGTGCGGGCACCCGCTGGAGCTGAGCCCGGGGCGCGCGCGGGTTTCGCTGGACACGACCCCCGAGATGGCGGCTGACGAGCGGGGCCTCGTCCACGGCGGCTTCACCTTCGGGCTGGCCGACTACGCCGCCATGCTGGCCGTCAACGAGCCCACGGTGGTGCTGGCCAGCGCCGAGACGAAGTTCCTCGCCCCCGTGGTGACGGGCGAGCGTCTGGAGGCCGAGGCCCAGGTGGAGCGCAGCGAGGGCCGGCGGCGCTGGGTCACGGTGGTCGTCCGCCGGGCCGACACCCCGGAGCGAATCCTCGAAGGACAGTTCCTGGCGGTCGTGCCTGACGGTCACATCCTGGACACGAGGAAGGAGCGCTCACGATGAACGTCGGGATCTCCTTGCCGCTGCCCGCCTACCACGTGGATCCCGCCTTCATCGCGCGCACGGCCGAGGCGCTGGGCTTCGAGTCGCTCTGGTGCGCCGAGCACCCGTTCGTGCCCGTGTACACGACGAGCCGCTTTCCCGGCTCGCCGGATGGCATCATCCCCGAGAGCTATGCCCACTTCGTCGATCCGTTCGTCGCCCTGGCCCGGGCCTCCGCCGTCACCCGGCGGATCCAGCTGGGGACCGGCGTCGTGCTCGTCCCCGAGCGGCACCCGCTGCTGCTGGCCAAGGAAGTCGCCACGCTCGATCTCTTCAGCGGCGGCCGGTTCCTCTTCGGCGTCGGCGCCGGCTGGCTGCGGGAAGAGACACAGATCATGGGCGGGGACTTCGAGCACCGCTGGACGCAGGTGCGCGAGTCGGTGCTGGCCATGAAGGAGCTGTGGACCAAGACGGAGGCCGAGTTCCACGGCCGCTACCACAGCTTCCCCCCGGTGAAGTCCTTCCCCAAGCCCGCCCAGAAGCCACACCCGCCGATCATCCTGGGCGGCCTCGCGCCCAACGTGCTCCAGCGGATCGTGGCCTGGGGCGACGGCTGGCTGCCGAACCGCATCACCCCCGAGCAGGTGCGCGAGAGCCGGGCCACGCTCGATGGCCTCGCCAAGGATGCCGGCCGCGATCCCTCCCGGATCACCATCTCGGTGTACGGGCAGCCGGCCGACCGCGGCCTCATCCGGCGCTTCCACCAGGCCGGGGCCACGCGCGTCATCATCCGCCCGCCCGCGGTCGGCACGGAAGCCGAGATGGGGGCGCAGCTGACGCGGATCGCCGAGGCCGTGCTGAAGTAGCGGCCGGCCGGGCCGCCTTGATCGCTGCGACCGCCGGTGATAATTAGAGGCCTGCCCAGATCACGCCGTAAGGAGCCGGTCATGAGCGAGTTCAAGAGCGAAGTGCGGGACGGGATGCGGATCGACTGGGACGTGCCCGTCCCCATCGACGACGGCATCGTGTTGCGCGCCGACGTCTACCGGCCGATCCGCGAAGGCAAGTACCCCGTCATCCTGTCCTACGGGCCCTACGGCAAGTGGCTGCACTTCGAGGACCTCTACACCGACCAGTGGCGCCGCATGATCGCCGAGCACCCGGACGTCGCGGCGGGCTCCACCAACAAGTACCAGAACTGGGAAGTCGTGGATCCCGAGAAGTGGGTGCCCGACGGCTACGCCTGCGTGCGCGTGGACTCGCGAGGGGCCGGGCGCTCCCCCGGATACCTGGACATCTGGTCGGCCCGCGAGGCGCAGGACCTCCACGACTGCGTCGAGTGGGCGGCCCGGCAGCCGTGGTCCACGGGGAAGATCGGCCTCAACGGCATCTCCTACTACGCCATGAACCAGTGGCAGGTGGCCGCCCTGCAGCCGCCGCACCTCGCCGCCATCTGCATCTGGGAGGGCGCCGCCGACTACTACCGGGACCTCTCCCATCACGGCGGCATCCTGTGCACCTTCGGTCGGGCCTGGTTCCCCTCGCAGGTCATCCGCGTCCAGCACGGCCGCGGCACGCGCGGGTTCCGCTCGCGCATGAACGGCGACTGGGTGGCGGGGCCGCCGACCCTCAGCGAGGAGGAGCTGGGGGCCAAGCGCAGCGACTTCTACGAGGACTGCCGTCGCAATCCGCTGGCCAGCGCCCCGTACTGGCGCTCCCGGATGCCCGACTGGTCGAAGGTGAAGGTGCCGCTGCTGTCGGCCGCGAACTGGGGCGGCCAGGGGCTGCATCCTCGTGGCAACTTCGAGGGCTTCGTGCGCGCGGCCGCCAAGCAGAAGTGGCTCGAGGTCCACGGCATCGAGCACTGGACCCACTTCTACACCGACTACGGGCGGCTCCTGCAACTCGAGTTCTTCAACCACTTCTTGAAGGGAGAGGACAACGGCTGGGACCGACGTCCCCCCGTCATGCTGAACATCAGAAGAGTCGACGGATTCCAGCTCAGAACAGCCCAGGGTTGGCCACTTCCCGACACCCGATGGACCACGATGCACCTGGATCCGGAAGAAGGCCTCATC